>JBDUCB010000325.1:0-2439 GCA_040003695.1 bacterium | reverse complement strand
TTGCGCGCTGCTTCAGCCACGACTTTTTCAATCACATTGCGAGGCGGTCTTTTAACGATGAAGTCGGCCAGGGCGATGACACCGCCCGGCTGCAGCACGCGCCGCGCTTCAAGCAAAAACTTTTCGCGCGTGTCGAAGTGCTCAGGACCTTCGATGCTCAAAACGTGTGTAAAACTCTGATCGGGGAAGGGGATTTCAGTCGCTGTTCCGTGATGAAAGCGCACGCGATCTTCGATGCGCGCTTCTTGTGC
The DNA here is from genome assembly GCA_040003695.1 of bacterium. Lineage (GTDB taxonomy): Bacteria > Acidobacteriota > Blastocatellia > Pyrinomonadales > Pyrinomonadaceae > PSRF01. The sequence continues at coordinate 2,188 of JBDUCB010000325.1, read as the reverse complement.
GCGCCGCCTGCCATGCTGAATGTGTCCCCAGGTTACGTCGAGACCGTCGATCGAGAGTGGCGCGAAATTCTCAAACAAATAGATGTCCTGCGTGCCCATGCCGGGAGCGACATCAAGCAGTTTGCTGGTTTCGTTGAGCCCGAGAATTGTGCCCATGCGATGCACCAGATTTTCTGCGGCCTTGACGTAATCAGCGATACCCTCTTCCCAGAGCCCGAAGTTCAAATAGCCATCATGATGATCGACATAGTTTTCCACGCCACCGCCGTAAAGATTTTCGACTTTACGTTCGTGCGCGCCTGCGCCCCACGTTTTGCGATCAACTTCGCTCATTCGAACTCCGTGATCGTTGAACTTTTTTAGTCATGGTTCACCTACAAAGTCTTTGAGCTTGTTTGCGAGAACTTTGCGCGCTTTGCGGTTTGCTTTTCCAGTTTTTAATAAGAGATAGACCGCAAAGAGACGCAAAGGCTCCGCAAAGATACGCAAAGGAGTTGTTACATGACGCAGTGATCGAACCGTTTCACCGCGGCAGATGTGCAATGCGCACTTTCGTTCCTGCTTCGACTGCATCTTCGCTCGCAGGAATATAGATCAGCGCCGTCGCTTGCGCGAAGGCTACAAAGTCAGACGAGCCACCCCACTTCAAGGGCTCAGCAATTAATTCTGCGCTGTCATTAGTAGAAAGTCGGGCCGGAAGATAGCTTTCGCGGTCCTTCGCAGGTTTTATGCGCTTGCTAAGAATCGCGGTTGCTCCTTCCAATTCAGTTTCGGCGGCGGCTTGTATTTTGAGTATCGCAACTCGTGCAAAAAGATTAAACGTAACCGAAACTGAAACCGGATTACCGGGGAGACCAAAAACCAGCGTGCCGTTTGGCAATCGAGCAAACACTGCTGGCTTGCCGGGACGTAGAGCCACGCGCTCAAAGAAAATTTCTGCGTCCAATTCTTTCAAAACCGTTTTGGTGAAATCATAACGGCCCACGGATACGCCACCCGAGGTTACTACGATGTCCCAGCGCTCGGCGGCATCGGCGATTTGACGCTTTAGTTGCGCTATATCATCACCAGCTAGCGGGAGCCGTTCGATTATTGCACCCGCCAGTTGCGCATAAGCCGCGATCGAGAAGTTGTTCGAATCGCGAATTTGATCCCTACCGGGCGTCTTGTCCGCAGCCACGAGTTCGCTGCCGGTTGCGAGTATGGCAACGCGCGGGCGCTTTCCCACTTTGACATTCGCGTAACCAAAAGAAGCCAACACCGCGACCGCGCCGGCGCCAATCTTTTCGCCCGCGCGCAGCACAGTTTGACCTTTTTTGATTTCGCTGCCGCGCGTGACGATTGATCTGCCAGCCGCCACCGCTTCCAGAATTTCAACTTCTGAGCCGCCAGTGAATTCGCGAGTGAGTTCAACCTGCTGGACGCTGTCCGCGCCCACCGGAACAGGCGCGCCGGTCATAATACGCACCGCCTCGCCCGACTTCATTTCGTTGTGCCAGCCACGACCGGCCGCGGACTCGCCTGCAATTTTTAGTTTGGCCGGCGTTTTTGATGTGTCGGCAGCGCGGACTGCATAGCCGTCCATTTGCGAACGATCAAACGGCGGCAGATCGCAATCAGCCACAACGTCTTCGGCAAGAATCCGCCCCAGCGCATTCTCCAATGTCACGCTTTCAGGCGACAGCGGGCGCGTCTGTTGTTTGACTATTTGAATCGCTTCAGCGATGGAGATCATAGAGTGTAGTTCAGAGCACAAGCTTTAGCTTGTTTGCTCACAACGGCGGCAACCTGAAGGGGGTACTCTAAACGTCGAGACCTAAAATGACGACTAGTTCAGAGTACAAGCTTTAGCTTGCGTAGTTCGCCGGAATTCAACCTAAAGGTTGTACTCTAAACTTTCAAATCTAAAAATGAAAAAGCGGTTGCGCTTCATTTAACTGAAGAGCAACCGCTCTAAAGTGGCGGAGCCGACGGGGAAGGCCACGTTTCCGCAACGCACCCAAACCAGTTGAACGGAATTACCAGAATGCGAACCATAGAATTACTGGTAAATCAACTGCTACGGTCCACTAGTTACTCCCTTGAGTCATTTGTCTCCAAACGGGTCCCTGGCCAACCTTGCCGCTCTCTATTCGTTCAATGGCCTGCCGGATTTGCATCGCCACTTCAAACTCGCGATCATCCTGGG
>JBDUCB010000019.1:0-8170 GCA_040003695.1 bacterium | reverse complement strand
TAAATTGTTTTGACTACTGAAGAGCGACGGATTTCGAAATAGGCTGACTACCGTGAGCAGAAAAATCTTGATTTTATTGTTTACATAACCGACGATGCTTATGTCTATCCTCTGCGACCACCGCCTAGCCCGTCGCTGAACTAACGCCAATGAAAAAATCAATAACAAGTTTGCGATTAATACAACTCCTCCTCGCACTTGCCCTCTCCGCTGTGCCTTTGGCCGCGCAGCAAAAGCATGGAGTCGCGCCACGCAAACCGGCTCCCGCGCCAGTAACGGAAAGCATTCCCACGTTTGATACGCTGCTCGCAGACGACAGTTACAAAGTTTATTTTGAAGTTCGCGGCGTGGGCCAGTTGATTCGTTCTTCTGCCGTCAATGACTTACTAGACCCAGTGTTGAAAATCGGTGGACCTCGAAAAGAGTTCAAGGCCACTTTGAAATGGCTGGAAGCTCAGGCTGACAGTATCGCCGGCTCGCGCATGCTGGTGGCGAGTTGGCCCACGAACACAAATCTGCCGGCGGTACTTATGGCGATCGAATTCTCTTCGCCTGAAGAAGCGCGGAAGTTTGAACCTGAGTTGCGCCGGTTCATGCCAACTCTGGCGCCCACACCGGCGCCCACACCGGTAGTAGCCTCGGTTGATCAAGGGCGGAACAATTTGACAGTGAAGCCGCAAACCGATCGCGCCTCGTTGCCTTATCACATCACGCATGCTGGATCGCTGGTGCTGCTTAGTGACAAAGCGTTTGCCTTTCGCGATCTGAAACCGCGCCGAGCAAAACTGCTCGCGGAAGATCCAAACTTCGTGACGGCGCGCAGTCGTTTTGCCTCCGAATCACTCTTTCTTTATGTCGACGTGAAAGCGATCGAAAAAGAGGACCAGGAGCGACGCAAGAGATGGGAGGAGGAAGAGCGTCGCGCGGAAGAAGAAGCGGCGAAGCGGCCAAAGCCGGAACCGACACCCGAAATTGAGGAACCCACGACTGTGGCGGCCACGTCGGTGCCAACTCCTGAAGAGCCTCCGGCGCCTGCCGTAAATGCCACCGCAACTTTAGGTACGAGCGGACAGACGGCCACTTCCGGGACGCTCACCGGCCAGGACACGACTGCCGGCCGCGATTCGCAGTTTATGAATATGCTGACGCGTTCGTTTTATTCCGCGCTCTTTGGTGGACAAACCAAATGGCCCGAAGCGGTGGCGGCCGCTGTCGCGTTTGAAGGAGACGCTTATGTTGTGCGCGCGTTGATTCTCAGCGGCGCCGAAAGCAAATCTCTTGCCTTTCCTTTCTTCTCACCGGTCATTTCGGGACCGGCTGTGACGCCTCAGGCACCCGCCGTTCTGCCTGCCGATGCTGATCTCTTTATTTCAGCCTCGCTCGATTATCCGCATATGTACGATGGATTCTTGAAGACAGTCGCGGGCATCAGCGACGGCTCGCGTGATTATTCGAGACAGACTGTAAATTTGAGTCAGCCTGTCTCACCTTTCGCGGAATACGAAAAGAAACTGGGACTGAAAATCAAAGACGACATACTGCCCTTGCTGGGAAACGAGCTAGCCCTGGCGATGCTGGCGAAAAACACCATAGACAACTCGACAACTTCCGCGACATCACCAACAAATGGCAATCAAGCAAAGACAAATTCGCCGGACCCGGATCCAATCATCGCTATCGCGGTAAAAGACAAAGAAGCTGTACGCCGCCTAATACCAAAGATGATCGACGCTCTGACGTTCAAGGGCGCCGACCTGCTCGCCCAAACTGAACGAAAGGACGACACCGAAATCACGACGTACGCGAACCTGCTGGCGTATGCTTTTGTCGGTGACTTCTTAATTCTGTCCCCAAATCCAACAGCGACAAAACGCGCGGTTGCGGCCTACCTGAATGGCGAAACTCTCGCTGCAAACAATCATTTCAGAAACGCCAGTCGCTGGCAGTCGCGGCAAATGCTGGCGCAGGTCTACCTGGATCCTGCCCTGGTGCAGAAATATAGCTCGGTGAATCTGACTAACCCGGTCAATGAAAAAATGGCGGAGCTTATGTCGCGATTAGGTCCCCTCGAACCACTCACGTATTCGCTTTCGAATGAAGGATCGGGGCCCTTGCACGAGTTGCATATTCCTCGGAACCTGCTGTTGCTGATGGTGGCGAGTATTTCCAACGATGCCAGCGCGGCACCGCTTAATGCCAACGAGGCCGCCGCGAAGAGTGTGTTGCGAACTTTGGTAAGTGCCGAAGCAACTTTTCAAGCAACGACTGGCGATGGGCGTTATGGAACGCTTGATGAACTTGCGACGGCAGGCATGATTAGCAAAGAACCAATCGACAGGTATGGTTACAAGATCGACTTAATAGTTTCAGGAAGTAAGTTTGAAGTTAGCGCTGTGCCGCTTGAATATGGAAAGACGGGCAGGCTGTCCTACTTTGTTGATGAAAGCGCGATGGTACGGGGCGGCGATCACGGTGGCGGTCCGGCAACGATCTCTGATCCACCGATTCAATAGTTCATAGTCACCAATTTGCCGGCGCGCCGTGGGCTGACAGATTTTGAATCTCCACCGGTTCAATCGTGCCCGCCGGCTCAAACCCAAAAACGCGCGAATAAAAATAGAATTCTCCGTCCAGCGCGCGCTTGATGTTTTGTGCCTGCCGGAATCCGTGCTGCTCACCAGTGAACGGGATGTACGCGACGGGAATACCCTTGGCTTGTAGCGCAGCAACCATTGTTTCGGCCTGACTAGGCGGCACAACTTTGTCTTCCAAACCCTGAAAGAAAATTACCGGACAAGTTAAGCGATCCGTAAAGTTGATCGGTGAGCGCGCATAGTAGATCTCACGCGCTTCGGGATATGGCCCGAAAAGTCGATCCAAATAGAGCGACTCAAACTTGTGGGTGTCTTGCGCCAGAGTTTCAGCATCGCTTACTCCATAATGGCTGGCGCCCGCTTTAAAGACATCACGAAACGTCAGCGCGCATAGCGTCGTGTAGCCGCCGGCGCTGCCTCCGCTAATCATCAAGCGGTTTGTATCAGCATCGCCGCGCGCGACGAGATAGCGTGCGCCATTTACACAGTCGTCAACGTCCACAATCCCCCACTTCCCTTTCAATCGATCGCGATAAGCGCGACCAAAGCCAGTGCTGCCCCCATAATTAACGTCAAGTACGCCGATGCCGCGGCTGGTCCAATATTGGATGCTAAGGTTCTTAACAGTTGTACTGGCAGCAGTTGGTCCGCCATGACTCAGCACCAGCAAAGGCGGACGTTCGTTATCCGGAGCTTGATAGTCCGCGTTCGTTGATGGATAGAAGAAACCGTAAGCGCGCAGACCCTCTTCAGTCGGGAACTCTACAGTTTCAGGCTGTGAAAGATATCCAGCTGCAACCTCAATGTTGTTGGACCGTCGCAGCACTTCGAAGGCGCGGGTATTCAAGTCGAGCCTGACAATTGAAAGCGGTTCAGTTGGCGAACCTGCCCGCATCACTGCGTAACCAGGCGCACTTCGCACACAACTAATATCGGTGTAGGAACATTCAACGCGCTCGAGCTTACGGGTTTGAGTATTGATTATAGCAATTCGCCAGATGCCTTTTTCAACATATCCGCAAACTATTCTTTGCGCGGATTCGAAAGCATAGGTCGACATGCCAAAGCCCCATTGCGGCATGCCAAAGTCCGCTTCCATTTCAACCAGGGGCTCGACAGTATTCGCTTCACTCAGCCGATAAAGGTTCCACCAGCCATTACGGTCGGAAACGAAGTACAGCTCTCCGCCGGGTGACCATTGCGGATGAAAGACGGATTCCTGGTTGCCGCCCGCAACCTTTTGCAGTTGCCGTAAAGAGCCATCGGCATTGACGGCGGCGGTCCAAAGCTCGGTCTCGTCCCACGGCATGTTTGGATGATTCCACGTTAACCATGCCAAGCGAGCACCATCGGGACTTAGCCGCGGCGATGAATAAAAGTCATTACCGGAAATCAGGTCCTGGCCCGCTCCGCTATCGCCCGCGAGGTTAATGCTAACCAAACTGTTTACTGCCTCGCGTCCCTCCAGCCTGTGATCTTCCCTGATACAAATCAATCGTTGCCGTTCGGCATCCACAACCGCGTCGGCATATCGCAAGTTTGGCGTCGTCGTAACCATTTCAGGAACACCGCCGTTTTGTTGTACGTAAATTTGTTGGTCCGAAAAATTGGAAAAGTACACCTGGCCGTCGCGCACTGCATAGTCGCCGCCGCCGTACTCATGAACGCGCGTCCTGGCGTTAAAGCCTGCCGGCGTGACATCTGCGATGCGTCCACCGACGTCGCGTTTGACAATGACGCTGCGGCCGGCTTCACCGGGTCGCATCTCGATCCAGTAAACATCGTCGCCATCAATTAACGGCTGGCCCAAGCCAACCGTGCCGGCGACAATTAAGTCAGAAGTTATCGGGGATTCCCATGAACCGTAGGGCGCGATAGAGCGCTCACTCATTGCAGTTTCTCCGTTAGAATAATCAATTTCATCTAAAGTTCTCGTGGGGCTTAAGCGGGTTACCTGTGATTAGAAAAGTGTTTGGAAAGTTTTTGTTACGGCGTTGTGAAAACTTTGCAAGCATACTGCAACCATTGCCTAAATGGCTGGCGCTACCATCCCTCATCGTTAATTCTCCATGGGAGAACTGAGATAAAGGCAAGGGCGCCGGTCTTGGGGGAGGTCGGCGCCCATCGTCTTTTTGGCCAGCACCCTACTTTCGGACCTCAACTCTTTTTACTCCCTGGGCTTCTTTTCTTACGTTAATCTCAGTCTTTAGTGAGCCGCCGCTCGTTTCCAGCGTCAACGTGTAGGTGCCGGGCGCCACCCAATCCAGCGCTTCGCGCTCCGATAACGTGGTAACGCCGGCCCGCGTGGCCGCTTCTTCGGTTGTTTTGTTTTCCTGCTTGAGATCCCACGTCACTCGGTGCATGCCAGCCCCGCCCGTGCCTTTAAGAGCGCGCACAATTCTCCCCTTTTCATCTTTGATAACCAGCGAGACTTCCGAGCCCGCATTCTCCCGCAGGTAGTAACTGACCGTCGTGCCAAACGGTGGATTCTCCGCCCGGAAAAACATGTCGCCGTTCAACTCCTCAATCGTCGCTCCATAGGTGTATCGAGTTTTGAATAGCGTTCCCGGCTTTACCTCAAAAAGATAAGCAGGTTTATCAAGCAGGCTCGCACTCAACTGTTCGATTGGCGCGATGTCAATGATCCAGATCGCGCGACCGAAAGTTCCTGCCACTAAATCGTGATCGCGCTCCTGAATAGCCAACGCGCGCACGGCAACCGTTGGCAGATTGTTTTTTAACTGCGTCCAATGTTCACCCCGATCAACCGTCAGAAAAACTCCGAATTCGGTGCCGGCAAATAGGAGGTTAGCGTTTACTGGATCTTCGCGAATGACATAGCTTGATCCGTTTTGGGGCAAGTCGCCGCTGATGCTGGTCCAGGTCTTACCATAGTCGTTCGTCATGTACAGATATGGTTTGTGATCCTCGCGTGTATGCGCGTCGTAGGCCACGTACGCAGTGCTCTTGTCAAAACGTGAGGCTTCAATTTCGCCGACTACGGCATAGGTAGGCGCGCCGGAAGGAAAATTATCGGTGACATTTGTCCACGATGAGCCCCCGTTGCGGGTCAAATAAATTGGGCCATCGTCGGCGCCAGTCCAAATTATTTTCCCATCCAGCGGTGATTCTGCAATCGAGAACAGGGCGCCATAACTGTGATAACCCGTGTAGGTTTTCTTCTCGCCTTTCCAATCGTTTCCCTGCTGCGCGGTCAGATCGGGACTGATCACGTCCCACTTCTCGCCCCGCTTCGTAAACTTGAACAAATAATTGCTGCCCAGATAAAGCACTTCGGGATCGTGCGCAGAAACGATCATTGGCGGCGTCCAATCGTAGCGAAAAGTATGCAGTCCGCGCTTCTTCGCTTCATCCTCGTTGGGCAGCAGCTCTTTGCGATTCCAGGTGCGCAGGTCAAGCCTTGAGAAGTTGCCAAACTCCTGCACCATATAGATCACATTCGGATCAGTTGGATCGGCATGAATCGACATACCATCGCCGTTGAAACGCAGTTTGATCCAGTCGTAATTGGTGATGCCTTCGTTGTCGTAGGTCTGGTTTGGACCAAGCCAGTGGCCGGTATCCTGCATGCCGCCATAAACGTAGTAAGGATCCTGATTGTCGACAGCGACCTCATAGAACTGACCAATTGGCAACACCGCTTGTTGCCAGGTAGCGCCGCGGTTGTATGAAATATTTATGCCACCATCGCCGCCGATAACGAGGTGCTGCGCGTCGTTGGGGTCGATCCAGATGCCATGAAGATCGTTATGCACGTGCTTCATGTTCGCCTTTACGAGTGTCTTGCCACCATCGGTAGAAACCATCAAATCGAAAACAGGCATCCAGATGCGGTTGTCGTCGCTGGGATCAACGTTGATGCGGTCATAGTAGTAACTCGTCATCGTTGGGTTCATCCGCAGCCAGCTCTTGCCAGCATCGCTTGAACGGAAGATGCCGCCTGTATCAATCGTGCGCTTGCCGCCCGCCGCCGGTTCGCCCGTCAAAATCGCGGCATAAACAATATTTGAATTCTTGCGCGCGACGGCGAGCGTAGTCTTGCTCTTGTCTTCCTTTGGTAAACCGCTGGTTAGCTTGATCCACTTCTTTCCGCCATCCGTTGTCTTGTAGATGCCGCTTTCCGGCCCTGACTCGGCCATGTCGCCGCCGCCAAAACGAAAACGCTGCCAGGCGGCCGCGTAAAGAGTGTCAGGATGTTTGGAATCTACTTGCAGATCAATAAAGCCGGTAGTGTCGTTGATGAACAAAATCTTGTTCCAGCTTTTACCACCATCAGTCGTTTTGAAAATTCCGCGTTCACTATTACGGCCCCACTCGTAACCCATCGCGGCAACGTAAACTGTATCCGGCCTGGTCGGATGAATGATTATCGAGCTGATTTGGCGGCTGTCGCCGAGGCCCATGTGTGCCCATGTCTTGCCGCCATCAAGCGACTTGTAAACGCCGTCGCCCCAGGAATTCGCGCGTGTGTTGGCTGGCTCGCCTGTACCTACCCAAACCAAATCAGAGTTTGACTTCGCGATAGCTACCGCGCCAGTCGATGCAGATGTCTGATTGTCGAAAATTGGCAGCAACGTCGTGCCGTTATCAGTCGTCTTCCACAAGCCCCCGCCCGCCGTGCATGCATAAAATGTTTTTGGATTATTCTCGTCGCCTACCACTGTCCAGACGCGACCGGCCGGACTTGACGGTCCAACTAAGCGCCATTTGAACTCGGAAAACAAACTTGCGCTTAGCTGTTTGCCCGCATTTGTTTGCGCGTTTGCGTTAGCTGCGAGAACAACCATCAGTAGAAACGCTGCTGTCGCCGCAACTCGAAATGAACACTTCAGTTTCATTTGTATGAACCTCATTATCGTATTTTGAACGGCTACGAATTTTTAATCGTCTCTGGAAAACCAGTCAACGCATTGTTGACTGGCGAACAAAACAACATCACAATCGGACCAAACTTCAAGGGGTATTTGCCACCTGGCAATCGAGGCGGATAACCGCACCGATGCAAACCTGGTTGGTCACAGCAAACTTGAAGAGGAGTAGCGCTGTGCGAAGAGCTTATCATCTTATTGCAGGTTCAGGAGTAACTTATGGCGAATGCACCCAGCCTCTTTCGCGTTGTTTTGCAAGTACCGGATCTCGATAAGGCCAGTGAGTTTTACTCAAAACTACTCGATGACCAAGGCCGCAGAATTCCGCGCGGCTCGCGCCATTACTTTGATTGCGGACCGGTGATCCTGGCGCTGGTCGATGTTTCCGCGGGCGGCGAAGAGCCCAAGCCGATTCCGGATTACATTTATTTCGCCGTAGCCGATCTGCAAAAAGTTCATGACCGCGCCGGCGCGTTGAATTGCTTGTCGGGTGAGGACGTTCACGGCGCACCTGCGGGCGAGATTGTGAAACGTCCGTGGGGTGAACTTTCGTTTTATATTGAAGACCCGTGGGGCAACGGAGTTTGTTTTGTCGACCAGCAAACTTTATTCACCGGCAAGTAGGCCGCTCTTAAACGTGCGACGAAAACGCTTGCAGCAGGTCCCCGATAACTTATGACCCGTACA
>JBDUCB010000223.1:0-8220 GCA_040003695.1 bacterium | reverse complement strand
AACGATGCATCCGGCCGTCGTTAGCCGTTTCCTTTGTGTAGAAGCCAAGGAGATACTGGCTCTTCAAGTCTTCCTCGATCGCCTTGAATACCGGGGAAAGGTCGGTATCCGCCCGAGATGCGAGCGGGAAACTACCGTTGCCCACCAGGAAATACTTACCGCCAGTTTTTTCTGCAAGTTCGCGAAAGCCTTTTGCCGCCGGCCGTACCTTTAGCCGTCCCTCGCTTGGCGTAAACAACGGCAAGTGAATTACGTAAAACGTTACTTGATTTTTCAGCGCGGCTTCGATGACTGCCGACGGCTTAACCTTACTTGCCGTGTCGAGTCCGTCGCTAATCAAGATCACCAACCGTCGTTCGGAGCGAATGCGCGGCAGGGTTTCAAACATCTTCGTGGCCCCCGCCGCCGCATCGAAGATAGCCGTGTGCTGATTGATTGTTGTTAAAGGAGAGAAAGCAGCGCGGGTCGCATCGACATCGCGTCCAAACGGCAGTGCCAGTTGCGGTTGTTCCGCGAAACGAATGACGGCGACTTGCGACTTTTCCCCGAACCATCCAAACAGCGCCAGCGAAGCATCGCGTTGTTGATTCATGATCTCGCGCAGACTGCCAGATTGGTCCAGTGCAAAGACCAACGAGACGCGATCGGCTCCGGCGTAAAGATACAAGCCGGTGGTCGCGTTATCCTCATCTTTCAAAGTCAAATCGTTTTGAGTTAATCCGGCTACGGCTTTTCCGCGCTTGTCACGAACCCGGATGGGAAAGACGACTAGGTGGGTCTCAATCCGCACCACGTCATCTACCGCCGCTGGTTCCTGCGCATACCCTAGATCAACTCGCAGATAAACGATAACCAGTGCGCAACTCAGAAAAAGCGAAAACTTGCGAAGCGGCAGCAAGCAAGCTGCACTCGTACTCGTCGATTTTGCAGGGGACGTTACAGAAGGTGGGAACATGCAGCCGTTCGGCTAAACAAAGAAGCGGCCGAAAAGCAGGATGCTCAAAATCACGATTATCGTAATGACGATGATCTTAACCAGGCTCATAGCAAATCCTCGGTGGTTAAGGGCGAAACGCTGAAAACCAAACGTGCGAACAGGGCCATTCTAGGCCCTGAAGCGAAAAACTGTCAATGAACAGCGGACGATACAGTGATGCAGTTTGTTCGGATCTATTTCATTAGCACCGTGGCTTCAGCCCGGTGATTTGATGCCCGATATGCCCGGAAACCGTTTAAACGATTTCGTGGTAATTCATCCACCTTGACCACCGGGCTAAAGCCACGGTGCTAATGAGAAAGGGCGAATCTAATATCTTATGCGTTTTACTTGAATCTCAGTGCCAGTTTGCCACTGAACATGCGGGGGTATCCGACGTGTGTCCCGCTAAATACCGATTCAAAGTTGTAAAGAAACAGTTGGTTCGTCAAATTCTGGACATCAAACTGCACATTCATCGACACGCGCTCTTTTTGAAGCAGGTCAGCGCCAATTGAGAAGTCAAAAACCGTTCTGGGACGCACGCGACCGCGTTGAAAGTCGATCTCATCAAAGAGGCGAGGATCGAATCCATCGGCGACGAATTGCGCGAGCGTAGTGTTTGGGTCGACATCGGTGGGCACGCCTGAATCGTAACGGCCGCTGAAGATCGCATATATTCCAGACGGATGGTGGTTGTAGCTCAGTTGAAATTGCGCCTCGTTTCGCTGGTCGTGATCGTTGGCAAACTTCAGACCTGAAACAAAAAGATCTTGCGTGTCTTCTCCCAAAAACAGACCGCCGCTAATCGGTGTAACGCCATAGGCCCGCGCATTTGCATAAGAAAAGAAACCTCGAAAACCTCGAATATCAGTTGATTCCAGTCGCAGCTCTTCACCCGTTACTCTTCCTGCCGAGATAGCAATGGGAAAGATAACCCCTGTTTCAAAGAACTGATCTTTGTCCGAGAAGTTTTGTATACGCTTTTGATAGACGGTGAGATTCGTGCGCACGTAATGCGAGAGCATCTGCTGCACGCCAAATTCAAAGGCATGTTCTTTATCAGGAAGAATTGGATTGATCGTTGTAACTCCCTGGAGCACAGCCAATGGTGAAATGGCCGCTGCCTGAGCTGAACTCGCGAGCAAGAGGTTTTCAGCAGGCGGTGGTTGAAAGAAGCGATTGTAAGACGCGCGTAGCGTAGTCTGAGTTTTCGGAATGTAATAGGCGATAGCGAGCCGCGGACTTACAGCTTGTTCACTTACCAGCAACTTGTAATTGTCGTAGCGAACGCCGAGATCAAGCGTCAGATTCTTCGCGACCGCGAAACGATCCTGAACGTATGCGCTAAGTGTTCGACCTGTCTTTGTGGCGTCGAACACAAAAGGATTTGTTACGTTGAAATTATTAACCGGATTGGCAAAAGTATTACCATTCTCATCCACCAAGTCGTCGAAGTGAACCGTCGGGTAAAAACTGAAATGCTCATTGAGCGGCGTTATTGTGAACTGGCCGCCAACCTTGATGTTGTGACTGCCCCGCGTCAGGGTTAACGAGCCAAGTCCTCCGTAGTTGTTCAGGGTTCGATTTTGCAATGCAGCTACCGGCGTCGAGGCCGCGTTGCTCGTCAAGCGGGCTTCGCTACCGCGATGGAAAAACGATAGTTGCGTAATCGCGTTGGGCGAGAAAATATGCTGATAGCTAATGTTCTCGGAATTGTCCCGCAGTCTCTGGCGTTCGTCCTGTCCCGCCAGCTCCTGTGCAAAGCGGTTAGGCACTTGAAAATTTGAACCGCCAAAAGTAATCACACTGCGGAGGCTGTTGTTAGGATCAAATTGGTAATCCAAACGGAAAAAACCTTTGCCTGACCGGCCAAAGTTATGAAAGTTATCCAGCGTTGGCGGATCAAGAAAACGTTGCGACGTGGACGCAGACAGGTTCGTTAGGAAACCGAAGCGCTTTGTGTGCGTCGCAAAGTCTGCTGAAATTTCGCCGGTGGAAAAACTTCCGCCTGAAAACGACAAGCCGCCCTGTGTAGGGCCTTCCAAGCCCGAGCGCGTGTTGACATTGATGACGCCGGCAAGCTTGTCGCCAAACTCTGCCGGGATTCCCCCTGTTAACACTTCAACAGTCCGCAATGTGCGAGCGTCGAGACTGGTTGAAAATATTGCCGACATGTTGTCTGTGATGGGCACGCCGTCGACGACATACTGCACCTGTGATTCCGAGCCGCGCGGGTGCATGCGACCGTTGTCGTCAGTGACAAAGCCTGGTGTGGAAGAGACCATTGATTCAATGGCTCGTGAAGGAGCGGCGCCTAACGGGCGCTCGAGTATTGATTGGCTAAGGTCTGTATCGGAAGAAGTCCGATCGGTTTCGAGCATCGCCGAATTATCAGCAGTAACTGTCACGTCGGCGGTGGCGCCCGCTAATGCCAAAGAAAAATCCACATTCGCGGGAATGTTGCTTTCGAGATCGATCGATTGTTCAGTCGATTGAAAATTGGGGGCTTCGGCTCGGACTTTATAGGTATTGTAGGGAATATTGACCAGCTTAAAAGAGCCTTGTTGGTCTGTTTGCGTTGTTTGGTTGTAGCCGGTAACTGGTTGCGTGATTATTACTTTCGCGTTTGGCACTAGCGCACCGGTTGGGTCTTTCACGGTACCCTGCACTGTGCCAATGCGTGCCTGCGCGAACGATGCCTGAACGAGAATCGGTAAAAGAATAAGTAGTAATGCGAATCGAACGCTTTTGAGAGTCATTGCTTTGTACTCCTGTTGTGATCGCCTGAGAATCACGGATCGTTCCTGGTTGATCTCGTATCGAGGCCAACAAGGCACAATCCCGCATTGGAACTGATGCGGCAATAAAAAGCTGAGCCGCACCTCGCGGGCGGTTTAGCAGGAGATTTGCGGAGGTGCGCGACCGGTTCTTGTTACGAGGGTTTGAGAACGCGCCGCACTGGCTTGTGAATGAATGAAACTTGCGGTGAGAGTTAGAGGTGCAATACTCGGCGGCACTAAAATAACTGTCGCCGAAAAGTGCTGGTGAAGTTGGCAAATTAGGCAGTCGCTGCAGCCGGGTGAGCTGGTGCCGAGTCTGCTTTCAGTAGCCGGATCCGAAAAATGCGCAGCGCTGGTGACTGTATTTGGTTGGACGAGACTGCCGTGGTGGTGTGCAGCTTCAACCGTTGTTCCATAAACAATAAAGCCGAGCAGCACGAGCGATAGCGCGCGGGGAAACGCGGCTCGCATCGAATTGAAATTGTATTGCAGCTTTCTAGTCACGAATTCTGAACGGTATGTTAGAGTCCTGACTGTAATATAGGGATGCCCGCAACCACTGTCAAACCCGTTTCCCGCCCTCTGGTCCATCGCGATTTTCTCTGCAGGCTCGGCATGTTTTCGACCGTAAGCCAACCCTGCGGGCGCCCTGTCGTTTATTCAGCGAGTACTCAAGGTCTTGTTTTAGCTCTTGTTCTTTTCGCTGCTTGTGCCGGCATTCAAGCGCAGACAGTCAACCTTCATATTGATGTTGTTTCGACTGAGCCAGGCAGAATCCGGATCAATGCAGAGTTTCCCGAATCTACTTACGCGATCTCGTTTCCCAACGCGTACGGCAGCGCGCTCGGATTGGCAGATCGAGTTGAAAAGCTAGAAGCTCGTGGCAGCCACGGCGAAAGCATTCCGGTAAGAAAGTTGGCGTCGGGGGAATTCTCAACTTCAACGAACTTTAGCCAGATCAGTTATGAGGTGAGGCTTAGCGAGCCGTTACCGCCAGCCCAGGGCTCGCACGTTTCCTGGCTCAATCGCGAGCGCGGCCTTTTGCTGCTGTCAGATTTATTGCCACGAGCGCTGAAAAACTCCGGCACGTTTTCTTCAGCGCAGATCCAACTTGCTCTCCCTGCAGGCTGGACCGCCGCGTCGAACAGCGAAAGCCGAGACGCAATGACGTTTTTTAGTGACGAGCCTGAGAAGACAGTGTTTCTTATCGGGCCGCAATTGAATATGAAGACTCAGCGTGTCGGCGCAAAAGATATTTCGGTAGTGCTGTCTGGGGATTGGCCCATTGCCGACAAAGATGCGCTGAAGATCGCGACACAGATCGTGCAAGAGTATTCGAAGATGACCGGCTTTGAGTTGAAACGCAATGCGGTTGTTATGCTGGCACCGTTTCCCGGCGAGGTTGGTCCTGAACGCTGGACTGCGGAAAGCAGGGGCAACGCAGTCGTATTGTTATTAGGGCGAAAGGGAAGCGGGAAGCAGGTAAAATCCAGGCTCGGAATCGTGCTCGCCCATGAAGTCTTTCATCTATGGGTCCCCAATTCCTTAAAGCTTGCAGGAGACTATGATTGGTTTTTTGAAGGGTTCACAATCTATCAGGCCTTGCGAATGGATCTGCGATTACACTTGATTTCATTCAAGGATTACCTGGATACGATCGCGCGCGTCTACGATTCGTATTTGTCGTCGCCCGACCGCGACAATTTGTCATTAATACAGGCATCAGAGCGCCGCTGGACCACTTTATCGTCCCTGGTGTACGACAAAGCGATGCTTGTTGCGTTTCTTTATGATTTGCACTTGCGGAGGCGAAGTGTTTGCAAGGCCTCATTTGACGATCTATACCGCCAGCTCTTCCAGCGCGTCGCGGCACGACAGTCAGGCGCGAACGAGACTATAATTGACATTCTAAATGAGCAGCTCGGGCAGGAAACATTTGCTCATGAATATGTCGAGGGCGTAGGCATCATCGATCTCGACTCAGCACTGTCGCCTTATGGAATTAGCGTTAGACGGACAAGCTCAGGCACAAAGCTTTCTGCGGATCACGCTAATAAGGCGGAGAAGAAAATATTGGATTGTCTGGCAGGGAAGTAGCCGTTGGACAACGTGTAGATAAAGCGTAACTACGGAAATGATAAATAACACATTCTATAAGCTGGTATTCCGCGCCCTAATAGCGGTGATGCCAGTGGCGCTCAGTGTTGGGTGTAGCACGCTCGCTAAACGAAACGACACCGGAGTGGTGGTTGCGCGCCGCGCGCAAATTCGTAGCTCGACTGCCGTTGTCGCCGCAGACCTTCTGGAAGTTAGCCGCGGCGACACACTGAATATTCTCGATTTTCAGGATGTGCAGGACCCAACTGATAACAGCAAGAAAGAGCGCTGGCTGCGCGTCCAGGCACACGATGAGGACAGCACCGAGGGCTGGATAGAATCGCGCAACGTTATGCCTGATGACGTGCTCAAAAACTCAAAGAAAATTGCAGACGAAGATAAGAATGTTCCTGCGCAGGCTTCTGGACAGTTGCGAGCCAGTTCGAACCTGCGACTTACTCCGGATCGCAGCGGTAACGAAAACATAATGATGCGATTGGACAGTGGCTCTAGTTTTGAAATAGTTGGCTGGAAGCGCGTGCCAAAACCCAAGTCCTCAGAAACGATCGAAACCGACATTGCGCCAAAGGCCGGCAGCGCTCAGCAGGGAAACACACGCGGAAACAAAGATAACCCGGATGATAACGAGCCTGAGGAAACCAACGAGCTTTGGTATAAAGTTCGTTTGCCTACTTCGATTTCACCGGCGCCCGCTGGCTGGATTTACGGCAAGCAGGTTGAACTCGCAGTTCCGAGTGACATTATTTTTTATCGAACTGGCCGCGAGTTTGTCGCCTGGCAACGACTAGATGGCGACTCATCGGATGCATCTGCTTCGCCCAAGGATAAGGACGCGGCCAAAGAAGCGAAGCCAGGTAGTTGGGTCATACTTGAAAAGAGCAGTTCAAATCAGCCGCATACGCTGGACGAACCGGATTTTGATCGCATCTACGTGCTTGGTTATGACAAGAGGGACCAGGAACACTACACTGCCTATCGCAGTCCGGACTTGAAAGGATTCCTGCCTGCTCGCGTTGAAGGAAGACCCGACAACAAAACATTTATCATTCGAGTGCAGGACGATAGCGGACAAATCAACGACGTTCAATACACCGTTTACAAAGACGCCAGGGGTTACCTCAAAGTAAGCGCGCCCAGCGTCAGTAAAGAAAAAGAGAAGAAGAAGAAAAGCTTGTAGCGAATCCCGCCGCTTTAAGATGGCTTCTTTAGACAACAACACGCGGCCGACGATCATTGGTATCGGTGGCCTCACCTCTGAAGTTGGCAAGACCACTTTGCTGTGCGAACTTCTCGGCGCCTTTCCCGGCTGGGAAGCGATAAAGGCTACGCGCGGTCACTATCGTTCCTGCGGGAAAGATCCGCACACCTGTTGCGTAAGCGACTTGTTATCCGAACAGCCGGTGGTCCATTCAGGACGTGAGCTGACCTATGCTGCCGGAAAAGATACTGGAAGATATTGGCAGGCCGGTGCCAGCAATGTTCACTGGGTTATCGTTACAGATGAACAGGTCGAAGCCGGCATAAACCTGGCGCTCAGTCGCGTAACGGCAGAAGGCGTGTTTGTCGAGGGCAATAGTTTCAGTGAGTTTGTGAAACCGGACTTCTTTGTGATGGTTGCACGTCCCGATCAAACAAAAATGAAATCCAGCGCGCGGCGGATGCTCAATCAAGTATCCGCCATCTACTGCTCGGGTATCGCAGCGGAAAGCGCGCAATTGAAAAGTTGGCTGAGCAAAAGTCTGTTGAGCGTCAGCCCGCACGTGCCAGTTTTTTACGCCGACGAACTGCCGCGGTTATTAGAGTTTCTGCAAACAAAATTTCAGCGTCGCAGTGTATGTGAAAGCAAACTAATTGCCACGCTCCGCGCATCTTAATCTCCCCTGAACAAGGGGCTTCACGCAATTAAGTGATATTTGGTGAGTGGTATTTTCAAAGGTTCCGGCCGCCGCGTTTCCGCTGAGACAAGGCATCCTTGGAGTGCTGCTTTTATCCCCAAATCGTTGCGGGAAATGCAGCATTTTTGTTCGCTAATTTGTTCGCGAAAAATAATCTCGAGCGAGCATCGAGCGCTGCTTGACAGAGTAGATTTCATCGGTTAAAGTCTCCGTTTGCTTGGGGCGAATTTATTCCGTCTGTAAGGCAATCCAAAGACAATTTGGAATCGATCTTTGAAAACTAGATAGAGCGTGTCCATATCAATGAACTTTGAGAGTCAAACGTCGAGCGATAAAGCTCGCGTTCAAAACTCTTAAGAAGAGTCATTATCGGATACTGAACAATGACCAGTACGATAATGTTCCAGAGAACAAATTCTAACGAGAGTTTGATCCTGGCTCAGAATCA
>JBDUCB010000351.1:0-2468 GCA_040003695.1 bacterium | reverse complement strand
GTGAAGGATCCAGTCCGCGCGCTTGCGCTTCACGCGTCGAAGCAAACACCTCGCGGATGCCATCGTAAACTTTGATATAGGTAACGGGATTCGAGCGCGGCGTTCGTCCAATCGGCGACTGGTCCACCAGGATGACGTCATCGATAAACTGGCCGCCTTCCAATTTGGCAAACGCGCCTACGTGTCCCTGCCAGTCGCCTCGCTGTTTCTTCAGGCCAGCGTAAATGCAGTTATGAATTAAAGTCGACTTGCCTGAGCCACTGACTCCGGTCACGCAGACAAGCATGTCGAGCGGGAATTCAACATTGATCGCTTTCAGGTTGTGCTCGGATGCCCCATGCAAACTCAAACGCCGCTTCTGAAGCGTACGTCGTTGCTTGGGCTCTTTGATTTCCGCTTCGCCGCGCAGATAACGCGCCGTGAGTGAAGCGTCATCAGTTAACAGACCGGCAAAATCCCCTTCATAGATTATTCGACCACCGAGTTCGCCAGCCGATGGACCAATGTCAAGAATGTGATCGGCGGAGCGCATCATGTCTTCATCGTGTTCAACGACCAGAACTGTGTTGCCGATATCGCGTAAATTGTGCAGCAGTCGAATCAAGCGATCGTTGTCGCGCGGGTGCAAGCCGATCGATGGTTCATCGAGCACGTAGAGCGCGCCAACCAGCGACGAGCCGAGATTGGTGGCGAGTTGAATACGCTGCGCTTCGCCGCCGGACAGTGTCGAAGCGAGTCGATCGAGAGTCAGGTAGTCGAGACCAACCTCGACCATGAAACGCAACCGCCGTCGAACTTCAAATAGTATTCTCTCAGCGATGGCCCCTTGCTCGGTGGTGAGTTCCAGCGAGTCAAAGAAAACGGATGCGTCCTTGATCGCCAGCGAACAGACTTCCGGCAAAGTAGCGCCGCCGACTTTCACGTCGCGGGCTTCCTGTCGCAGGCGTCCGCCGCCGCAATCTGGACATAGGGTATAACCGCGATATTTCGAAAGAAAGACGCGCACATGCAGCTTATATTTCTTGGTTTCCAGCCAATCAAAAAAGCCGCGTACGCCGCCCCAGCCGCGCTTGCCTGCAACAATAACTCGTTGCTCCGCGCGCGAAAGCTGCGCGAAGGGAACAGTCATCGAGATTTTTTCCGATTTGCAAAACTGCTTGAGCTCGTCCATGGCCCATTCGTGCTGCGGCCTGGTCCATGGTTCGACGGCGCCTTCCTTTAAGCTTAACCCCGGGTTCGGAATTACCAGATCAATATCGAGCCCGATTGTGTTACCAAAGCCCTGGCAGGTCGGACACGCGCCGTATGGATTATTGAAACTGAAGAGCCGCGGTTCAGGTTCCGCGTAGATGGTGCCGTCATACTTACACTCGAATCGGTCAGAAAATTTCAGACGGCGCGGTTCGGCTTCCACAGTTTCGATGTTTGCCGCACCGTGACCTTCCTGGAAACATATCTCCAGCGAGTCAACCAGCCGCTGACGAATGTCGGGTCCCGCAACCAACCGGTCCACCATTACAAAAGCGTTCTCGAAACTATCCAGCAAATAATCGTCGGGCGAATGCAGCTCAATAGTTTCGCCGTTGTGAAACAGGCGCGTGAACCCACGTTGCATCAAGCTCATCAGGTGCGCCGTAATCACCTGACGCGGAGACGTTACGTGATGCGGCGATGGTGAGACGCGGCGACGCGGTGAATTGGATTTTTGTCTCCGCGTTCCCTTGTGTCCGCGTCCCCCATTCTCCGTGTCGCCATTTCTCTGGGTTTCGGAAATGCCCGCGTGCGCCGGAAACAAGACATAGAAGCGCGTCCCTTCCGGCAACGTCGCCAACACTTCATCAGCCACTGACTCTGGGGAATCTTTGTAAACCTGGCGGCCGCACACGCGGCAGTAGGTTATGCCGATGCGCGCATAGAGCAGCCGAAGATAGTCAAACACTTCAGTCTGCGTACCGACAGTTGAGCGTGGATTGCGAGTGGAATTCTTTTGTCGAATGGCAATGGCCGGAGCAATGCCGCGCACCTCGTCGACGTCAGGCTTGTCCATGCGCTCGAGAAACTGTCGCGCGTACGCCGATAAGGATTCAACGTAGCGGCGCTGGCCTTCCGCATAAATCGTGTCAAATGCGAGCGACGATTTCCCCGACCCGCTGACCCCGGTGACCACGGTCAACTGATTAATAGGAATCGAAAACGAGATGTTCTTGAGGTTATTGACGCGAGCGCCGCGAACTGTGATGGCTTGTTCCGACATAGTTCAAAACCGGCCGCAACCCCACGGTAGGGAATATCGGCCACTTGAAAACCTCAAATGATACCTTGAAACTCAATGGAGGCGAAATGGCCTCAAAGATTAGGTAGTGATGCACTTTCACACGTTGTGGCAACCGGCTCGGCCGTTCCGGTGTGCGGCGAGTCTCTGACTTGCCGTAAGGGTCAACTAATCGTTTACGGTCTCTGACCGTCGA
>JBDUCB010000124.1:0-2474 GCA_040003695.1 bacterium | reverse complement strand
CAAAGCCCGCCCGCTCGACAATACCGACTTCGTCATGAACTGGCGCAAGCAAATGACGCGCGTCTACACGCTCCGCGCGTTGCGCGATTTGGTTACTTCCAGTTAATGCTCGATCGGCCTTTGGACTTTGGTTTTGTCTTTGTAGTTAGTTCAGGTTGAAATGATGACAAAGACCCAAGACCAAAAACCCAAGACCGACGGAGTTGCCGCCATCATCCTCGCCGCCGGGCAATCCAGTCGCATGGGCGCTTTCAAGCCGCTGCTTCCCTTCGGCGGAAAAACTGTCATCGACTGCACTATTGATTACCTTCGCCGTGGCGGCATCGAAACGATCATCGTAGTCGTCGGCCACCGCGCTGCGGACATAAAAAAGCAGCTCGACAACTCCGGAGTTATGTTCGCCACGAACTCCGATCCAAATAGCGCGATGGCTGCTTCAATCATATGTGGCTTGCGCGCAGTAGCGAACGATGCGAGGGCGTTAGTAATTACTCCGGTGGACCATCCCGCGGTTCCTCACCAAGTCGTGACTCAATTAATAAACGAATGGCGTGCGGGCGCGAGGCTTGTTATTCCGACAAACCTTGAACGCGGCGGCCACCCTGTCTTGGTCGACTTAAGTTTTCGCGCCGAACTCCTCAAACTGGATCCAGCGCGCGGTTTGAAATCGTTTTTCGACGCGCACCATAACCAGGTCAAGCGCGTCGCGGTCGATTCGAATTATATTGCGCGCGATCTGGACACGTGGGATGATTACCGGTCGCTGCACAGGAAATCTTTGGCGTTGGGCCACCAGAGCAGATTCGGCGGTAGAACCTACGGGGAACCCGCGCAAACTAGCAGTTTGCGCTACATTAAGAGGAGACCAACTAAAACCTTGCCCTATTCATCTAAGGCACTGCCCGGCCAATTGGCCTGCGGCAAAGGAGAGTAAATGAGAAACCGAGAACCCCTGTTTGCCCTGTTTATGGTGATGGTGCTGGCCGCTTCGCTGGCCATGGCCCAAGGCCGTGGGCCAGTGGATTTTTCCCTGCGCTCGATCGACGGACAGACAATTACTTCCGACAGCCTGCGCGGTGAAGTGGTGGTGCTCGCGTTTGGCGCATCCTGGCTGCCGCTGTCAAAGACGCAACTCCAAGGCGTCAGAAAACTAGCCGACGAGTACAGTGACCGCGGCGTCGTGGTCTATTGGGTGAGCACTGAATCGGAAGATCAGAAATCGAAAAACTTCGCCACCGATGAACAGTTGCGCGCGTTCGCGCAAAAGTACGGATTGAAGGTAACGGTGCTGCGCGACCCGGACGGCGTTACTTCCAAGAAGTTCGGTATCGATCAGTTACCCTCGATAGTGATCATAGACAAGCAAGGCAATCAGTTTGGCGAGCCGATTGGCGGCCTGGATCCCAACGGCAATCTCGCCGGCCAACTTGCGAAGAGCCTTGATAAGGTCCTCTAAAGATACGTCTTCAAATAATCAGTCAGGCCGCCTCGATCGAGGTGGCCTTTTTCTTTTGTCGCCAGACGCGACTTCTCAGCTTGCGCGCAAATGAACAGTTTGCGTTACACTCACCGCGATGACTTTCAAGTTTGTAAATCCCGAATCACTGGGCGCGCCGCGTGGCTATTCAAATGGCGTACTGGCTGAAGCCGGCGGCAGACTATTGTTTGTGGCGGGCCAGATCGGTTGGAACGAACAGCAGACGCTGGTGAGCGCGGACTTCGTCGCACAGTTCGATCAGGCGCTCCAAAATGTGCTGACGGTTGTGACTGCGGCGGGCGGCACACGCGAGCAGGTCGCGCGGTTGCTGATTTACGTTACCGACAAGAATGAATACAAAGGACGACTGCGCGAGGTTGGTGAACGTTACCGAAATCACATGGGAAAACACTTTCCGGCGATGGTGCTGGTTGAAGTGAAGAGCCTGCTGGATGATGCGGCCAAAGTTGAAATCGAAGCAATGGCGGTGCTGCCGGCATAGCTTCCTTAACTATTAGAATGCTTAATCCAAAGAGTTTTCTTTTGGAAAAGAACGAGCACGGCGTGGCAACGATCACGCTGAATCGTCCCGAGCGTCTGAACGCGCTGACGTTCGAAGTTTACCGCGAGCTGACCGATCTCTTTGCCGCGCTTGCTTATGAAAAAGAGGTGCGGGTCGTCGTCATCACCGGAGCGGGCCGGGCGTTTTGTTCCGGAGGCGACGTGCATGACATTATCGGCGAACTCTTCAGCCGGGACATTGAAGGCCTGCTCGACTTTACGCGCATGACTTGCGAGCTGGTGCGCAACATTCGCGCGCTGCCAAAACCCGTCATCGCCAGTCTTAATGGCACAACCGCCGGCGCCGGCGCGTGCATCGCACTGGCTTCAGATATTCGCATTGCGAGCGAAGACGCGAAGATTGCTTTCTTGTTTGTGAAGGTCGGTTTGTCCGGCGCCGACATGGGCGCCGCGTATTTATTGCCGCGCGTTGTTG
>JBDUCB010000150.1:0-8302 GCA_040003695.1 bacterium | reverse complement strand
CACCGGCATCGGCTAACCGAGTACCGAATGTATGACGCAAGTCATGAAAGGTGAAGTTGGTGATACCCGCTTCTCGGCATGCTGCCGAGAAGGACTTCTTGATGTCGGTATACCGTGTGCCGGTATCCGGGTTGGTAAAGACATATTCCGCATCCTCGGCTTGCTCGCGCAGTTCAAATAGTGCCTCCCGCACAACTGACCCATTGGCACAGACAACTCCACTTGATATAGCAGTCTCTCCTTAGATTCGCACTTTTCGGTCAAGCTTTAGACAACCTTGCGACAGGTCAAACACGAGTCACCCGACCAGCGCACTCTTGCGGTAAGACCGGGATAAACTGCAACGCTAAATCTCGTTCTGACTTCGCGAATTATTGGTCCGGTTAGGATTCCGAGGGGATAACGTGAATTGTTCCGCCCTTCCTTCTGCTTCCGGGCCTCATCTTTTTGTTTGTATTTCCCCTTTGTCTGATTTAGCGGACCGGATTCCCTAAAACTTGGTTGCGTGTGTGATGTCAAGGGACTCATAGGCAAGGAGTCTTGAGACTTCATGTCTTCTGTTGTATAAACTGTTTCAACTTTCAAATCGCAAAGTTTGATTTGGCCCAGGAAACAAGAGCGGGCGGCCTTGCCAGGGGGCAGCGTCTAGTAATGACGAACGATCGCAAACGCGCGAGCGACGCCTCGAGTAAATCTCCAGAGAGATCCTCGAAAAAATCTCCCCCCTTTCACCAACAAATCTAGGGCCACAAATATGAGCCCGAAAGTCAACTCAGAGAACGGATCAGCGCAGTCGCCCGAGTCGTCGTTTTCGATCGTCGGAATCGGCGCATCGGCCGGAGGCCTTGAGGCATTTACGCGCCTGCTGAAACACCTGCCGGTTGATACCGGCATGGGCTTTGTTCTGGTCCAGCATCTCGATCCTGTGCATGAAAGTGCTCTCACCAAAATCCTCTCGAGAGCGACGACGATGCCGGTGCGCGAAGTCGTAAACAACACGCGCGTGCAGCCGAATCAGGTCTATATAATTCCGCCAAACACTAGTCTCACGATCGCGGAAAGGATCCTGAAGCTCCAGCCCAGAAAGAAGACCGACCGCCAGCACCGGCCTATCGATCATTTCCTCCAGTCACTGGCCGAAGACCAGCGTGAAGGCGCGATCAGCGTGATTCTGTCAGGCACAGCGTCAGATGGCACAATGGGATGTGAGGTAATTAAGGCCGAGGGCGGAATCACTTTCGCTCAGGACGAATCAGCGAAGTACGACAGTATGCCGCGCAGCGCGATCGCCGCCGGCTACGTTGATTTTGTTCTCTCGCCGGAAGGAATCGCAAAAGAGCTCGCGCGGATCTCTCGGCATCCATACGTTCGCACGATTGCAGCCTATGAGCAGATTACCTCGCGCGATGTAGCAAAAGGCCTGCCAGAATCCCCGCATCCGCGCAAGGCTAAATCGGACGCGAAAGGTCCTTTCAAAAAGATCCTGATCCTGCTTCGGAACAGCACGGGCGTTGATTTCTCGCTTTACAAACCGAACACGATCAACCGGCGCATCGCTCGCCGCATGGTGCTGGGAAAAATACAAACACTGGATGCTTACCTGCGCCATTTGAGGAGCGACGCGAAAGAACTTGAGGCCTTGTACCAGGACCTGCTGATTGGCTTTACCGGGTTTTTCCGCAATCCGGAAGCCTTTGAAGTCCTGAAGCGAAAGGTCTTTCCCAAACTTCTGAAAAACAAACCGGTGAACTATTCAATCCGCGTTTGGGTGTTAGGCTGCTCGACCGGGCAGGAAGCGTACTCGATTGCGATGTCGTACCTGGAGTTTACCGCGAAGGCAAACAGCAATATCCCGCTACAGATTTTTGCCACCGACCTTAACGATGGCTTGCTGGAAAAAGCTCGCGCGGGACTCTACGCCAACAACCTCGTCCAGGATCTCTCGCCTGAACGTTTGCGGCGGTTCTTTGTCGAAGAAAACGGCGGCTATCGCATCAGCAAGGCAATCCGCGAGATGTGTGTCTTCGCGCGACAAAACCTCGTCGCCGATCCGCCTTTCTCGCGCATGGATTTGATCAGTTGCCGCAACCTGATGATCTATCTCGAGCCGGCTTTGCATAAGAAGATCATCCCAACATTTCATTATGCGCTCAAGCCAAATGGTTTTCTTTTTCTGGGCGCTTCGGAAACGATTGGGGCAAACACGGACCTGTTTGCTACCGTGGACAAAAAGTATCGGGTCTATTCCAAGAAACCCACCGCCGCTCGTCTGTTGAACCTCCCGCTTCTATCGCACCACACCGCAGCGGACAAACCTGTTCCCAGAATACAGCCGTCAGCATCCCGTGAGGGTTCAGAACTCGACGCGCAAAAAGAGGCTGACCGCATCACGCTCACTAGATACGCTCCCGCCGGCGTCCTGATCAATGCGGACATGGAAGTCTTGCAGTTTCGGGGCATGACGAGTCCGTACCTGACGCCCGCGTCGGGCAAGGCCAGCTTCAATGTTCTGAAGATGGCGCGCGAAGGTTTGATGTTGCCGCTCCGCGCGGCCATCAACAAGGCGAAAAAAGAGAATCTGCGAATCAGAAAAGAGAACGTGCGGATCGATCAAGACGGTCAGACAAAGATTGTTAGCATTGAAGTCATCCCGCTGAAGAACATCAAAGAGCGCAGCTTCCTGATTCTGTTTGAGGCTGGTAGGGCGGACATCCGGCCTGCAGTTGCCGAAGAAGGCGAGACAACAAGAAAGAAGAAGCCAGCGCTCACGCGGCGAAGAAAAGAGGTGGGCAACGATGCCCGCGCTTCCAGGGAGATTGCCGAACTCAAAAGCGAGTTAGCGGAAACCCGTGAATACTTGCAAGCAGTGCAGGAAGAGCATGAAGCCGCTAACGAGGAACTCCAGGCGTCCAACGAAGAGGTACAGTCGGCCAATGAAGAGTTGCAAAGTATCAACGAGGAGCTGGAGACCTCAACAGAAGAGCTTGAATCCACCAACGAAGAGCTGATCACGGTCAACGAGGAGATGCAGAATCGCAATCAGGAACTAAACCGCCTGAACAGCGATCTGAATAATCTGCACAACAGCGTCAACGTGTCCATCGTGGTTCTGGGCCGCAACCTCACCATTCGGCGCTTCACTCCTATGGCGGAGAAGGAGCTCAACCTTCTAGCCACTGATATCGGACAACCGATCAGTCGCATCAAGACCAATCTGGATTTCCTCGGACTGGAAGAGATGATCACCGAAGTCATCAAGACGGTAAGCGTGCGCGAAAAGGAAGTGCAAGACACAGAAGGTCGCTATTTTTCGCTGCGGGTGCGCCCCTACGTGACTCTCGACAACAAGATAGATGGCGCCGTGCTCGTGCTTGTGAACATAACCGAGCTGAAGCAAACCGAGCGAAGGGTCAGAGACGAGCGCAATTATGCGCAGGCCATCATCAGGACAGTGCGCCAGCCGCTCGTAGTCCTCGATGACGAGCTGCGTGTAAGCACGGCGAACGAATCCTTCTACCGAACTTTCCAGGTGTCGCCGAATGAGACGGAAGGTAGGTTGATTTATGATCTGGGCAACAGTCAGTGGGACATCACCGCTTTACGCGAATTGCTGGAAGAGATTCTCCCCAAGAACAGTTTCTTTGCGGACTATGAAGTGACGCACGAGTTTGAAAATATTGGCCCACAAACGGTGTTGCTAAGCGCCACACGACTCGAAGGCAAGAACGGCACGCCCGAGCGGATTCTTCTGAGCATTCAGGACATTAGCGAACGCAAACGGGCGGAAGCTGGCCTCAAGGCTCTAATGACGCGGGAGCACGCCGCACGCGCCGAAGCCGAGGGCGCCAACCGCGTCAAGGATGAGTTCCTCGCCATGGTCTCACACGAGCTGCGCACGCCGCTAAGTGCGATAACCGGCTGGGTACACCTTTTGCAGGGCGGCAAGCTTGACCAGGCAACCTCCGAACGAGCGCTTGAAACCATTGCGGGCAACGCCAAGGCGCAAGCGACGATCATCAATTCACTACTCGACACCGCTCGCATTATCAGCGGCAAATTGCAACTCGACCAGCAGCCAGTCGATCTGGTGGAAGTTATCAAGGCAGCCATCGACGTTGTGCGTCCCGCGTCTGATGCCAAAGGTATTGAGATAGGCGCGGCACTGGATCCGGCGGCAGGCCCAGTCGCGGGAGATGCGGTGCGCCTGCAACAAGTGATTTGGAATCTGCTCTCAAATGCAATCAAGTTCACACCTAAAGAAGGACATGTCGAAGTGCAACTCGAACGAGCGGGAACCAACATTGCGATTGTAGTAAGCGATACCGGACAAGGAATTGATCCTGACTTTCTGCCGCACATATTCGAGCGCTTCCAACAAGCTGACAACAGCGAAAAGAGGTTACATGGTGGCCTTGGCCTCGGGCTTTCAATCGCGCGCCACCTTGTCGAAATGCACGGCGGCAGCATCTCGGCTGAGAGCGAGGGCGCGGGCCAGGGAGCGACCTTCACTGTCACTCTTCCGATCACGCCGTTTACGGAACCAAAAGCGAATTTCGGATCGAAGCCTAGCTCCCGCGCTGTCGAAGCGGTGGCCAGAACCACCAAAACCGAAGCCAGGGAACGTACAGTAGACAACGTACGATCAGATTTCCTAAGCGGGCTGAGAGTGCTGGCGGTTGACGATCAGCCTGATACGCGCGAGTTGATTGCCCTGGCCCTTATGCGCTATGGCGCGGAGATGCGAGTTTGCACCTCCGCGAACGAGGCACTCAAAGTCGTCCAGGAATGGAAGCCTGATGTCATTGTGTCTGATATCGGCATGCCTGGGGAAGATGGCTACGAACTAATGAAAAATATTCGAGCGCTGAGGCCCAAACAGGGCGGCAAAACTCCTGCCGTGGCGCTTACAGGTTATGCGAGTGCCACTGACGAGTCGAAGGCGCTCACTGCGGGGTATCAAGCACACCTGCCCAAACCTGTAGAGCTTGCCGAATTGGCCAGAACTATTGCGAGGCTTGCAGGGCGGGAGTAAGATTCGCTGCGACTGACCTCTTTCTTCGCTCGAAAATCCCACTGCGGATTTCATTCTCATCTTCAGAATCGCGATCGAAATAAGCAGCGGCAACCAACATCCCGGCGAAGAGAAAAGTCGAATCGATCGTTGACAGCTCACATTTCCATGCGCGTCCACCGGTTTTCATGTCCAGGAAGTGATAATAAAAATCATGTGAGCCATGACCTGCTGGAATGCTTCTGAAGGCACTCTTAATCAGCGGGTCGCAGGTTCGAGCCCTGCTCGGCTCACCATTTTTAAGCAAACAGTAAACAGCGAACAGTAAACAGTTGGCAGTGGCATTTACTGTTCGCCGTTTGCTGTTTACCTTCCTACAAACCTTTGAGTCGAATTGTGTACTTGTACTCGTTGTAGCGAACGTAAAACACCCACCTGCTACCGCGGAGTGGTACTGACCTCATTACTCCGGCCTGCCTACTGCTGCCGACTGCCTACTTTCCCACGTATTCCCAGTGCCACGGTTCGTAAAAGTAGGGACGAAAACCATAGCGTTCGGCGTTGCGAACGAGCCACTTGTAAACAGGCGTCTGCACCTGCACCGCGCGATTTGAATCGCGAGTATCCACTGGGTCGCCGCCGACATAAAGATCGAGCGCGCGCCCGGTGAAATGTGGACTGTTGACGGCCAGACCTGCGCTGCCCGCGTTCGGTGATTCCCGTCGCAATTTGTCCTGGTACTCGCGCGAGCGAAAAGCGGAAATGATTTTCAGGAATTTTTCGTTCGGCGCAAGCTCGCCAGGTTTACCGTGAGCAAGGCCGAGCGAACGGTCGGACACTGCCCCCGCTACCAGGCGTTTGTATGCGGCGTAGGTTGTGCGTTCCACTTGCCGCAGCTCCTCGGCGCGGCTCGGATCGTAAAAGTCAGAGACTGGAGCAGTAAGTAGTTGGTTTTGCTGCGCAGGTTCGCGATCCTTGAGGCGCGCGCCCTGCCAGACGGCTATCATTTTGTAGAGGATCTGTTCATCAAGCACTCTGCTGGATGTTACGCCCATCTGTTTTTGCCAACGCGCGAGCGCTTTGGCAAAGCCTTCTGAACCAACGTCGTTCTTTGTGTTGAGAAGCTGCGCGATGAGTGGTGTGTAAAGGTACCAGCCGTGTTGCGGCTTGTTGCCAAACGTCCAGTTGAGATCCTGGCTAAACAATTTGTTGCGCTCGGCAGCGGTTGTTAAGTCAGAAGCGGTTACATGACCCATTCCACGTTGCGGTTGACCGCTATTCATTCTCGCAGCAAATGTAACGACGACGAGCAGCGCCGTCACGAGTGCCATCATGCGAAATGCGGAATGATTCATACTCTTCATGAGTGTTCATTTCGTTAGCACCGACGCTTCAGCGCGGTGAACTTGGTCAAGGCGAAACCAGAAACCGTTTCGACGGTTTCCCTTCTTCCGAACAGGACCGGTAATCACCGGGCTAAAGCCACGGTGCTAATGAGAAAGCCACCGAGATTCGTTTACCAGAGCGGCTTAACCTCAATGAACCGTCAGCGGGCGAGGCGTCATTAGGATCCATCGTCGAATCCACTATTCTCCAGTTAAGTTCCTGTTCGTTTTGCGGACCCAACGCGGCGCCGAATTGATTTGTTGCCGCAGAATTAAATTTAGTTGTGCCGCGTGATGTTGTACGTGGCGCAGGTTATAGAGCAATGATTCTATTCTGCTGCCCTCAAACGACCCGATTGCGATCTGTTCGCCGGCATGCTGCTCATCGAGCCCCGCGATTAGTGAGCGGCATTTTTCGCGGCCGTGCTCAAGATAGTTTTGCAATTCAGCCTTCGTGTAAGGCCGTTCGGCGACGGCGTCAGGATCCATTTCATCGAGAGTAAAAGGCGCCGGCGGAACAAAGGACGGACCAGCTTCTTCCGACAAATAAAAGTCCAGCCAGAAGAGCGTATGATAGATGAGCAGCCAAAACTCCGGCTGCTGCGTGCGGTCGTTCCACAATTCGTCGGGGCACGCGTGCATTGCGTTTTCAAGCATGTCGATGGATGCGCCAAACTGCGGCCAAATAATTGTTTTCCAGTTCTCATCCATTTCTGGCTGCCCTCTAGATTTGGTGTAGGTAAAAAACGATCCACAAAGTCCCACGAAAGGTCACGAAGAACAAGTTCGTGTGGCTTCGTGCAAGTTAGTGGATCGTTACCTTTGCTTTTGGGTTAGAACCCTCATTGATTGAAACGAGATCTAAAAGGCTGACTCGCAGTCAACCCCACAACTTCGCATGCGCAGCACTCCAATCAGGCCGATCTCCAGCGAGACTCTAGAGATACGAGAGCCACCAATCGCGTCGCCTTGCCTTGACGCCCGCGAACCACTTGCACAGCGGATAAAGCAGCAGCACGCCAGTGATCCAGCATGCGTAAACAACCCATAGGGAGAATCCAACGCCTGGCGGCGGACCGCTAAAATTGATTGAACTGCCAAACATCCAGCGCCACGGTTTGCCTGCCGCAGCATGCACAATGACTGCGATGAAGTGCGCCGTCGGCCACTGCAACAAGTAGAAGAACAATGGCACGCGCCCGAAGTTGACGAAGAAATTGCGAACTCCGCTCAACTGCGGCCGAGTCGCCCGCGGTCCCAGGTCTTGCGATTCAAACCAGGCGAGCGCCAAAAATGCTGGACCAAGCGTCATGAGCAGAAACAACAGCGACGGCGCGTACTTTGTTACGTTGAGAAAAGAAATGATCGTAAAGCTCGTCGTGCTTTGTTTCGACCAATGCGCCGGATCTCCGTAATGATTGATCGCACGCAGGATGATAAAGAGCAGCGTCGCCACACTTCCCATTATCAGCAGCAGTCGCCGGCGCCGCGCAGCGTTCATCTGATAAAACACGCCGAATGCATAGCCGGCAGCCATCACGCCAATCCATGGAATCAACGGATAAAGCACAAACACGACCGGACTGGGAAAGAACCACAACACAGGAAAGGCTTCATATGCCTGATGTAGAAGAATGAAAACCTTCGTCCAAAAGCTCGGCACTGGACTGTCGGGACCTCGCCAGCCTTGCACTTGAAAGCGGTCCAGCAGGTTGTGCAAAGCAATCATCAGCACTCCGAAGGCGCCCACGGCACGCACGGGCAGTTGAATTAGTGCGGCAAGCACTATCATCGAAACGCCTATCGCCCATATGACCTGAAGGCCTCCCAGAAACCGATAGTCGAAGTTGAACACCACCGAGATACGGACCGCCGTAACCTCAAGCACAACCAACCACAGCCCACG
>JBDUCB010000097.1:0-8333 GCA_040003695.1 bacterium | reverse complement strand
GCACGCCGCTTTCGGGTTCGAGCGTAATGGCGAATACAGCAGCGTTGAGAGCTACTGCGGGCACCTGATCATTGAGTGTGCCCGCGCCCGAAGCATCGGTTTTGAAAACCTTCCCCGCCATTGGCTTGTTTCCCATGATGAACCATAGTTGATAGGCCTTGCCGGCTGGCGGCGCCGGCAGACCCTGGGCCATCAACATCGCGCGCCCGTTCGTGTCGTAAGCAATCATCGCATGCGCGCCTGGTGCAACCTTTGTTCCCGCCAGCTCAGTCATACGCGCGCCGGGAGTGGTAATCAATGCAACCACTTCGCGCTCGTGTTGCAGTTGTGCTTCCGTTCTTTGAATTTGCGAAGAAAGTCTGGTGACCTCACCTTCGTTGGCTCGCTTTTGATTCCAAACAACCAGCAACGAAATCAACAACGCGACGAACGCAAGCGTCGCCGCAATCGCGCCGAATGAACCCAGCGGCGACCAAACATTTCTGCTCGGCCTTTCAAAAGGAATGACACGAGGTTCATTGACCTGAGCCCCGCCGGTCTGCCGCTGGTTCGTTGTGCTTTTCTTATTCTCAGCACGGATGGCCGCCAGAATATTTTCACGAACTCGGGGGGAGGGCTCGATTGGCTTGGCATCAAAAACCAGCATGGCCGCAGCCTTTTGCAACTCGACGCCTTCATAGTGGCATTCAGGACAAGATTCCAAGTGGGCGGCAAGCTCACGAGCCTCTCCTGCATCGAGCGCACTCAGGGCATTTGCGGACACTAGTTCTAAGTAATCTTCATGCGTCATTTCTTAATCAGCCGAGCGTGACCAGCTGCGTTCGCAGACTCTCGCGCAACTTAGACATCGCGGTTCGCATGCGCGTTTTTACGGTTCCCAGGGGTGCTCCTAGCTTCGCTGCAATTTCTGACTGAGTTAGTCCTTCAAAATATGCCAGCATCAGTGTGCGGCGTTGTTCCTCGGGAAGCTCTGCAAGTGCCTGCCGCACCATCTCCTGCTGTTCGGATCTGGAAGCATCAGTCAATGCATCGGACGCTTCATCAGGCTGATCCTGTTCCACGGATGCAGCCAGCCGCTGACGCGCGCCGAGAGATCTCAGGCGATCGATGGCGCGACTGCGGGTTAGCGTCACCAGCCAGGTAAATGGCTTGCCACGTTTCTCATCGAAATCAGCGGCCCTTCGCCAAACTTGCAGGAACACCTCCTGCAAAACGTCCTCCGCTTCCTCGCGGCTAATTAATATACGTACGAGCAAGCCAAAGAGGATTAAGCGGTATTGATCATAAAGGCGCGCTAACGCCCCTTCATCACCGCGGGCGATGGCATGAAGCAAATCAACGTCAGATAAGTGTGACGATTCGGCTTGCACTGCAAATAGAATTCGGTCTTGCTAAAGATACGATTCGTGCATCGCAAAAGGATTGCAGCTTGAACACGCAAAGATTCCGGCCAATCAAATTCTGGCCCGCACTGAAGCTAAGAAACAGAAAAGGCGGACACTCTAGGTCCGCCTTTACAATCAGCGAGGGGGCACCTGTTTAAGCAATAGTGATCTCTTGCGACAGATACACGTCCTGAATAGCGTTTAGTAGCTCTATGCCTTCTGCCATCGGTCGTTGGAAAGCTTTACGCCCTGAGATGAGGCCCGTGCCACCGCCGCGCTTATTGATCACGGCCGTGCGGACCGCTTCCGCCAGGTCGCTCGCGCCCTTCGACTCGCCGCCCGAGTTGATTAGGCCACAGCGCCCCATGTAGCAATTGGCAACCTGGTAACGCACCAGATCAATTGGGTTGTCAGTCGTCAATTTCTCGTAAACGAGTTTGCTCGTTTTGCCATACGACTTGCCGAGTTCTTTTTCAACCACGGTGTAGCCGCCGTTTCGTTCAGGAAGTTTCTGTTTGATGATGTCCGCTTGAATCGTAACGCCCAGGTGATTTGCCTGGCCGGTGAGATCCGCGGCGGCGTGCATATCGCCTTCAGGAGTTTTAAATTTTGAGTTGCGCAAATAACACCAGAGAATGCAGCCCATGCCGAGCTCGTGCGCCTGCGCAAAGGCCTGGCTGATTTCAACTATTTGGCGCGTCGATTCATCAGAACCAAAATAGATAGTTGCGCCTACCGCTACCGCGCCCATGTTGTGTGCTTCCTTCACAGTACCAAACAACACCTGATCAAATTTGTTCGGCAGCGTTAACAGCTCGTTGTGATTTATTTTTACGATGAAGGGAATCTTGTGCGCATACTTGCGCGCCACCGTACCAAGCACACCAAAGGTTGAAGCAACCGCATTACAGCCGCCCTCGATCGCGAGTTTCACAATATTTTCCGGGTCGAAGTATTGTGGGTTAGGAGCGAAGGAAGCGCCGGCCGAATGTTCTATGCCCTGGTCCACCGGCAGGATTGAGAGATATCCGGTACCGGCAAGCCGGCCGTTATCAAAAAGGGTTTGCAGCGAACGCAAAACTGCCGGCGAGCGGTCGGAGTGGGCCCAAACGCGATCAATGAAATCCGGACCGGGCAAATTGAGTTGTTCTTTGGTTATCGCGCTCGCCCGATGATCCAGCAGCATACGCGCGTTGTCGCCAAGCAACTCTTCGATGCGGTCGAGACTGGTGTCCCCTCGTTTCAATTCCGTAGCCATTATTTTCCTCCTGATTAAACCGGTGCGGGTGCAAAAGCGTGGTATTTATTAGCAAATTCGGCAGTGATTATAACATAGCGAGGCAGTTGTCGCTGCGTGGCGTGTCAGCTCAATAAACGTTGCATGACGGCCAGCGACTCGCGGCCAAATCGGTTTTGCAACCTGCGCCCGAGCGGCGACCCAAGTTTGACTAACCAGTGTTGCGCGCGCGAGAAGCCGAGGATGTCATACCAAACTGAATTGTCCTCGAGCTGCTCAATCGTGAATCGTTCTTCGCCGCGTTCAACGTGATCCGGCAACGTCCCATAAGCGAAACCAAAACGTTTCCCTGGCCCATCGTCGTTAATCGTATAGACAATGCGGCAGGCGTTCAGTGACCAGAATCCAAACGTGTGCGCCTGAACCGCGACAGTCGTTCCCGTTTGCAGGGAACTCCCGCGCGGAACCACACTGACCCAACCGAGATCAAAGTGTTGCCATTTGCTTAATGCGTCACAGGCGCGCAAGAACGTTCCCCGGCCCTCACCGAGCCGGATGCGATTGTGATCGATGTGGTAACCAGACGGCGTGATTTTTTGCGTAGCGCCAACTTCCCTGTATGAAAAAGGAAGGTCGCGTTGCGAAAAAATAAATTGCCGAATTAGCGTTTCGTGCGGCTGGCGCAACACAAACATCTATTTTAGTCGCTCTTCGGTTTGTTGGTGATTGCCACGGCGTGGGCGCGCGGATGGTGATTGTCATACGCGGCGCGCAGGTGCTGGTCTGTGATGTGCGTATAGATTTGCGTCGTGGATATATCACTGTGGCCCAGCAACGCCTGCACCGAGCGCGAGTCGGCGCCGTGTTGCAGCAGGTGAGTTGCAAAACTGTGACGCAGCGTGTGCGGCGAAACGTGGCTGATACCAATGCTTTCTGCGTATTGCTTGATGGTGGCCCAGGCAAACTGGCGCGTCAGTGGTTTGCCGCGACTAAGAAAAAGATTTGCGTACGGAGATTTCCCAAATGCTGCTTTGACCGATGCGTACTGTTGCAACCAGTGAATAGCGCTTTTTCCCAACGGCACGCGCCGCTCTTTGCTGCCTTTTCCATGACAATTCACTATGCCACTATGAAGATCAACTTCGCTCTGCTTCAGAGCTACCATTTCAGATACGCGCAAACCCGCCGCGTACATCAGCTCCAGCATCGCGCGATCTCGTATCCCATCTGGCGTAGAAATATCAGGGGTCGCGAACAAGCAATCAATTTCTTCTTCGGTCAGAAACTTCGGCAGGTAAGAAAACTTTTGCGGCGTATTGAGATCTTCCGCCGGATGCTGTTTGAGGTGACCGTCGAGCATCAGGAAACGAAAGAAGCCGCGCGCGGCACTGACTGCGCGAGCAACTGAGGACGGCGCCAGGCCTTCGCGTGAAAGTTGCGCGATCCACCTGCGCAGGTCGGCACGCGTCAATTCGGAAACAGGTTGTTTCGATTTTGCAGCCCACTGCTCAAGCCGGTTTAGATCCCGGGCGTAGCTTTCAAGCGTGTTGCGCGCGAGTCCCTTTTCAACCTGAATGTAGGTTAGAAATTCTTTAACGAGATCGCGCTGCGGATTCGCCTTTGCCATGAGTTCGGGCCGCTAACCAAGCAGCGGGGGGCTAGCCCACCTTCCCAACCTGAGAGACTTTGCTACTAGCTCGACAAATCGAGCGTTGCAGACTTTCAATCAAAAGTAAATCATCCACCTCAGTAAGCTCGAGGTTGGGAAGGCGGGCTTGCCCCTGCTTTTAATACTTTCATTAGAACTTCGTAACTACGGCTTGGAATTATAATCGAGGTTGAGTGAAAGCCACGGTTTATTCGTAACGCAGGCACTCAATCGGATCGAGGCGGGAGGCTTTGCGCGCCGGCCAGACACCAAAGATCAATCCGACGCCGATGGAGACGGTAAGTCCGGAGATAACGGCCCAACTGGGAATCGAAGCAGGCAGCGCGGGAATCAGCAACATGATGAGACGGCTGATGCCAACTGCCAGCAGCACGCCAAGTATGCCGCCGAGGAAAGTCAGGGTCATCGCTTCAAACAAAAACTGTCGCACAATATCTCTGCGACGCGCGCCGAGTGCCTTGCGCACGCCAATCTCTTTCGTTCGTTCCGTGACGCTCACCAGCATGATGTTCATTACGCCGATGCCACCCACCAGCAATCCCAGGCTGGAGATGGCGATAGCTATCAATCCCACCATGGCAGTGATACTGTCGAATTGTTCGATAAATTTGTCGGCAGTTTTGATGTCAAAGTTGTCGGGGTCGCTAAACTTTACATTGCGGCGCCGACGAAGCACGTCTTCAGCTTGTTGCAACGCTTCAGTGGTTTGGCCTGAGCGCGCTTTGATCACCAGCAACAGGTAACCTTTCGCGGGCGCAATCTTTTGCGCCGTGCGAAAGGGAATAAACACGGCATTGTCTTCATCGTTCTCGCCAAAGAAGCCGGCTTTTCTTTTTTCCAGCACGCCTACAACTTCAAAATTATAACCACCCATGCGTACCTGAGTTCCCGCGATTTGATTTTGACCCGGGAATAAAGCGTCGGCAGCGTTCACGCCGATGACCATGACGTTCGCGCGCTGCTGATCGTCGTTTTCAGTTATGAACCGTCCTTCTCTAACAACAATATTGGTTATGCCGGCGTAGTTTGGCGAGACTCCCTGCGTGTTGCCCCAGCGATAATTGTGGCCGTTGTAGGTAACGTTATCGTCGAAAGGACCACCACTGTAGCCAATGTTCGGAGCGACCTCTGCCACTTCTTCAACGGCGCTCGCTTGAGTTTGAATTGCTTCGGCGTCTGCAACAGTCAGCGGTTTGCGGGTTCGTTCAGAACGATCTACACCTACGCGCGGGCCGGTAGATAGATGAAAGGCGTAGATGTTGTTAGTGCCGTATTCTTCGATGATGGAGACAATATTCTGACGCAAGCCCGTGAGAATCGATGCAATAGTGATAGCGGTCATTACGCCGATGACAATACCCAGAACGGTAAGAAAGCTACGAAACTTGTGCGAACGGACACTGTCAAGCGCCATCCGGAGCGTTTCGGTCAGCACACCTGTTGGTAGCTTGAGCTTCATTTCAGGATTAAATGATTCAACACCGAAAGTCTCTCAGGTTAGGAAGGGTGGTTTACCCCCGCTTGTGAAATACACAAACGCAGCGGGGGCAAGCCGCCCTTCCCAACCCCGAGCTTACCCTTCTTTACAGTTTCCATCTGGCGGTGACTCTCTACGTTGCTTGCGTCAGCGCCAGAATCGGATCGAGCCGCGCCGCTTTGAATGCCGGATAAATTCCGGCAATCATGCCAATCGCGGTCGAGACGATCAGCGCCAGCAATATGTAACCCACCGTGATCGTCATCGTGATCGACGCCAGTGCGGTAATCAACGCAGTCACGCCCCAGGAAAGCAGCAGGCCAAGCACGCCGCCCAGCCCGCAAAGAATTGCCGACTCAATTAGAAATTGGAGCAGTATCTGTTTGCGCGTCGCGCCTACAGCTTTGCGCAGCCCGACTTCAAAGGTGCGCTCGGTAACACTGACGAGCATGATGTTCATCACCACGATGCCACCGACGATCAATGTGATTAGCGTAATTGGAACAACTACGGCGGCGATGCTGCCGGTGAACTGATCGATCTGGTTGTTGAGCTCTTCAACGTTGACCAGGCCGAAATCGTCTTCTTCGTTGCCATTCAGCCGGTGTTTGTTGCGCATGGCTACGCGCGCGTCTTCGATGGCTGTTTGAAAGCTTTCGCGATTCGGCGCTTTGCCGTGAATCTGCAGACCATTGCGCCCGAAGATTTGCAGGTGCGTAGTAACAGGAATGTATATATGTCGATCGAAAGAATCGCCGAAAAAAGAGCCGCGCGCTTCTTCAACGCCAACAATGCGCATCGGCAAACCACGGACTTTCAAGAATTTTCCAATCGGATCTGTGTTGGGGAAAAACTTTTCCTTGATGTCGTTGCCCAGCACGCATACAAAAGCCGAGCGCTCGACTTCATCGGGCGAAATGAAACGTCCCTCGGCGATGGTTTTGTCTTCAATGTCTACCATGTTCGCTGAGGCGCCAAAGACGAGCGCGCTGGGAAACTCAATCGCGTCCTGTTTCAGATCCGCTTGCCCCTGAACTTCAGTGCCAACTTCCGCACAGGATTTGCAATGGTCGCGCACCCATTCGTAGTCGTCCCAATTGAGCCGCTTGTTGCGACGGTTGGCGCGCTCGAATTCGTCGTCCGACATGTGTCCGGAAAACGCGATGCGCGCAATCATGAAGTGATTGCTGCCCAAGACCTTCGCCACCTTGTCGACTACGTAAGTATTCAGGCCGCTGATGGACGCGCCGACGGTGACTACTGAGGCCACGCCGATGATGATTCCGATAAGCGTCAAAAACGCGCGCAGCTTGTGCGCAAAGATCGACTGCAGCGCGATCTTCAAAGCATCGGAATAGAAGGAAAAGAAGGCTTTCATTTTTCTTGATTACAAGAATTGCCGGTTACAAACTGTACGACCAGCGGCGCGGTGAAGGTTTCAACTATTGCGGATCACTGGTTTGCACACGATCTCGCACACGCAGTTCGGGACCTGGCCCTTCCTCCGTAACGTTAACGAGCCACGAGCAGGTTTATTAACAGTTAACTCAGCTCGGCAGCTGGTGCTTCTGCGGGTCGCAGAGAAAACTTGTCCGCCCAACGTATGCGGCCAGTGACCTGCATGGCCACGAACAGAGTGGCTACGGAGCCAATCGTGATGGCGAGTCCGGTGAACCCCTTCAGGAAAAACGCGTACGAAAACATGATGAGGTAGATAAACTGCGCGAGTGCTGCTTCGCGACTGGCGAAGTGCAAGCCCACCACCAGCCTCAAGTAACTAACAACCAAAAAGATGGAAACGGCAGCAGATATCGCAAAAGCCGAATGGATGGAGACATGATCGACGAGATACGCGAGCAGTAAATGAAACGAAAAGAAAGCTGCCGCCAGGAAAAAATAGTTCATCGGATGAAGCTCGATGCCGCGCATAGTGGGAATGATTAGCATGATAAAGAAGAAAAAGAAGAGCGAAACTGGCGCAAAGAAACTGATTTTGCCGGCCAACGGACCAGGCTGAAGTTTTTCCGGCATCACCATCGCGATTTGATAACCCGAAACCAAATTCTTGTATGACCATACGAGATCCCAACCGTTGCCGCTTTCATGTTTTTCAGAAGGCGACAGCGTGTTATCCGGAAAGTCGATGTCCTTAAAGTTGGTTTTCATTTTCAGACTGAAGTCGCGCACCTGCGCCACATCTTTGCTGCCAAAACTGTAGCGCCATTCATTCAAGCCCTGGGATTTATAACCAACAGCGAGCCGCGCCACTGCGCCCGCAGCGACTTTGAACGAGCCGCTGGCCGCATTGTTCTCGTTTTTGATTGTTATGGGTGTACCGTCAACGGTGAAGATGAGGTCATCATAAATTGCATTTGCGGTGGGAAAAACCAGTTTGAAGTAAACAGATTCTTCTTTATCGCTCAGGTTGCGAAAACCGTAGTTGCCGGCGAAGCCGACTTTGTAGGTGCTGTACCATAACAACCCTTTTTGCCGGTGCTCCAGATCTAGCGCTACGTCTATTGCGCTACTTTCCAATGGCAGCGGTGTAGTGACAGCATCGTCAAC
>JBDUCB010000046.1:0-2495 GCA_040003695.1 bacterium | reverse complement strand
ATAATTACCATGCACTTCCAGAATATTTACAAACAATTGTCTTGTTCCTTTTTTCTTCCGGAGTTTCTGCGCAGGAAGAAGCAAGGGCTGCATGGCAAATAACCAGGTTCGATATCATCGTAAACCTCCAAGCAGCGCAGCGTGTGCTGGAGGCTGTGGCTTTATTGAATGCTACGAATGTTGGTCGCGGTACAGGTTCGTCATTTACTTTTCGCATCAACGGAAAGGCGGCGATTAAGAGCGTGACGGTAAATGGCGCAAGCGCCAACTTCCGCACTGTGTCCGAGAGCTACGGCAATCTCCAGCGAGTTACCGCGACTTTGCCATCGCCTGTTGTGGCAAATGGATCATTGATCGTGAATGTCGCTTATAGCCTGCCGGCCGAGAGTAATACCGGGCTCGCCGCAATCTCGCCGATCGGATCTCAATTTCTGCCAATGTCGTTTTGGTATCCCGCGCCGAGCACAGCCTTCACGGCCAAAGGGGCTGACACGGCGCCGGTACGTGTTGTCGTTAACGGTCAGGGAGTGATCAGTGCCGGCATCGAAAAGAGCGACACCCCCGGATCAGTTGTTTACGACAACTCGCTCAACGGGCAGCCATTCTTTCTACAAGGTGACTGGGACAAAATAGAGGGAACGGCCGAGAACAAAAACATCGCGGCCTTTGTTACACGCGGATCGCCGGTTGAGGATCGCAAGCGCGCTGAAGCAATCATCGCGTTGGCCGGCAGCGCTCGCACTTACTATGCAGGTTTGCTGGGGGCAGCGCCGGAAACTCCGATTCGACTAGTATCGGTGCGCCGCGGCGCAGGCTTTGACGATAGCGGCACCGTGCTGTTGGAACCTGGCGCTCTTCATCGTGCGCAGATTGACTCGACCACTGCGCTGCTGATCGCTGAAGCCATCGCGCGTCTTTGGATTGGCGGACAGACACCGATACGCGGTGACGGTGGCGCGGTATTGCGCGAGGGCCTGGTGCGATTTTTGGCGACGCAATTCATTGAGAAACAATTTGGGCGCAACGCTGCCGAGGTCGAACGATTACATCAACGCGTGGCTTACACCGCTATCGTGCTGAAAGAAGCGCCGCTCGCACGCGTAACCGCGCTCGATCCGACGTATTTCAGTTCAGTACCAAACAAGGGCGCAATGGTGTGGCGGATAGTTGACCACCGAATGGGCCACGATGCTTTTGTCAGTTTAGTTCGTGAACAGCTCGCGTCAGGGAAAAGCAGCGGCATCACCCTCGCGACAATGCGAAGTGTGATAGCCGAACGTGGCGGTGAAGCTTTGAAGGCCGTCATGGACCAGGAGCTAGATCAGGTAACCGACCTCGATCTGATGATTGGATTGCCGCAGCAGCGCGGCGGCGAATGGGTTTCAGCATTACGCAACCTGGGCTCGATCGACGTCACTACAACTGCCAGGGCAACTACAGCGAATGGTGAGCAGGTTTCTGCGAACGTTATCATTTCCGCGCGAAACTTCGGCGAAGCAGTATTCAAAACTACAGCGCGAGTAACGCGAGTCGAAATCGATCCGGAAAAGTATTATCCGCAACTCGATTACGCCAATGACACTATGCCGCGCGCGGTGGGCCTGCAAGATGCACTGAATGAAGCAACGCGTCAGTTAGGCGCGCAGGATTTTGTCAAAGCTGAAAACTCCGCTCGCGAGATACTCGCGAATACGCCGCAAATGCAAGAGGCAAGCATTGTGCTGGCGCGGGCGCTGCTCGGCCAAAACCGAACCGACGAAGCGGAGAAGCTTTTCCGCGCCCTGCTTGAGCAGCCGCTGCCGACGCCTGCGAGTATTGCCTGGGCGAATATTGGCTTGGGCGAAATCAGCATGAAGAAAGGCCAGCCGGCCGAGGCGGCTAAGCGTTTCAATACGGCTGTGCGTGCGGATGCGGAATACGCTGCAGCGCTCGCCGCGAGAAGCGGACGCATTAGGGCGGAGACGGCCGCAAACACGTTGCAAGTTGATCCGGCGATCCGCACTTTCATCGGACAATTGGACCAGGCGATCATCAGCGGCAAGAAAGTGGAGTTGGACCCGCGCGTAGTCTCGGGTGAGCTGGTTAGATTTATTAGCGGCGTGGTGGGTACGCAACCTGAAGTCTGGCGGACGAAGGTTTTGCGTACTGAGCAGTGGGATGCGGACTTATTTGCCGCGGACGTCAGTCTCGAGACCAAGGAATTGGGCAAGGAACAAGCGGGTACCGCGCTCTACATTCTTTCGCGTAGCAACGGGAATTGGAAACTCGTCGGCATTGATCTATTTGAAGTGCGGTAAGTAGGACAGACATTCCTGTCTGTCCTTCGCCGTTGCGTTGAGTTCAATTGTGATAAGAGATGGGAAGATTTTCCTTTTTTCATTTTCCGTAATGTTTGATTGGCACTCAAGAAGTTCAGAGTACAACCTTCAGGTTGCCCTCCTCGCGAAGGCAAGCTAAAGCTTGTACTCTGAACTACGCGCAGTCGCCCACGGTTT
>JBDUCB010000012.1:0-27233 GCA_040003695.1 bacterium | reverse complement strand
TGACGCTGTTTGAGGAATGGCGGCCACCAATCACGTAAAACACATCAACCTCGCCTGCAAGGCCGCGTGCGGCATCCTGCCGATCGCGTGTAGCGGAACAGATAGTATTCACGATTTGCGGTTCGGTATCGGTCTTGGCACGCACCGCCTCGGCCACTTCCAAAAAGGTTTTTAACTTGATCGTCGTTTGAGAAACGACCAGAGGCTGGCGCAATTGTGGCAACGCTGCAACTTCACTCGCCTCGCGGACCACATAAGTGTTCCTGGGTGCATAGCCGACCACACCAATCATTTCCGGATGATCCGGATTACCCGCAACGACTACATCGCGTCCATCCTGCGCGGCGCGTTCGGCCAGGTGCTGCACTCTGGTCACAAAAGGACAAGTCGCATCGATAACTTTTGCGGCGCGGTGTTCGAGTTCGTGTTGCACTTGGGGCGTGACGCCATGCGCGCGAATGACTGCGATGGTATCGGCGTCGGCTTCGTCGGGAACGTCGATCGTTGAGACGCCTAATTCGCCAAGCCGCTCCATCTCCTGAGCGTTATGAATCAATGGCCCAAGCGAGCGAATAGGACGCACGCCTTCATCAAGCGCGTCCTCAACCATCTCGACGGCACGCTCAACGCCGAAACAGAATCCGTATTCGTCTGCTAAAAGGACTTCCATTGATATGTATCGCAAACTTTAGTTTGCGATGCCTTTCAGATGACAGTCGCAATCTAAAGATTGCGTTACATCTTAATTGGCCGGTTCCGGTGCGCCTTCAGATTTTTGCCGGTTGCATTTCTGCTGCCATTCGTCTCGCACACGGTCGCCGCCGGCAACACGTGCATCGACCCACTCGATGTCTTTATCGATCAAGGTGCGCACGTTGCGCAGAAAAGATTTCTTCAAATCGGCGAGATTATGCGCCATGTCTTTTGGCAGAATTGCGTAGGAAACGTCCCCTATGTATCGAATAGCGTCGCAAAGCTCGTTTACTACGTTTGCGCCTGTGGACTCTGTCGTTTCTTCCATGATAAAGCTCCTCTCAAACTCGAAACTGCAGTCATTCTGAGGACAAGGATATCTTAACACTACTGCAGTACGACCGCACGGCGTTGTTCGTTCCCTTTAGGTTGTTGCGCGAATATCCGCTTACGCAGCGAACTCTAAAGGGCGCGCGGCCCGATGAAATCAAGTGGGCGACAAGCGGCCGGGCCTCAAGCGGGCAGCCCGCTTGGTGTGCCGCGACCTTAGGAAACAAAAAGGCCCCACTCTTTCGGTGGGACTCTCGTAATAGCAGTAAAAGAAATGGATCAAAGTGCCGAGCTGCTCTCAAGGTTCTCATTGGTGAGACCGAAAGCAAGCCTGGCATCATCACGCGAAAGCACTGGATGATAGGTTTTGCCGTAGGTGGCTTCAATTTTCTTCACGTAGTTTTGTGTCTCGCCGTAAGGCGGTACTCCTTTGTACTTGTCCACTGAACCTTCACCAGCATTGTAGCCGGCGAGTGCGAGCGAAACATCGCCGTTGAATCTCTTCAAAAGAAATTTCAGATACTTGGTACCGGCCTCGACGTTCGCGGCCGCGTCAAAAGGATCTTTCAGGCCAAATCTTTTTGCGGTTGCGGGCATCATCTGCATCAGGCCCTGGGCGCCCACACCGGACACTGCCTTCGGGTTGTATCGCGATTCCTGTTTGATGACGGCGTGAATGAAGCGTGGGTCGACACCCTGGCGCTCGCCGGCACGATAGATGATCCAATCGATATCGCAGTCACCTGATAATGGAATGTCGTTAGGTATTGTCTTGACCTGAAGAGTCGTGGCATTTACCGAAGGCGCGAACACTGTACTGAACAGAAAGCCAGCGAAGTTTGATAGGAAGAAAAGAGAGATAATGGCAAACGATGCAAACTTGGCCGCTCGAAAATGAAAGGTGCGAACGCGCGCAAAGCGCGAATGGGAAAACTCTTGGGGAAACTTCATCCGTGATTCTCCATGTGAGCGATGATCCAAGGGACCATCACGGTTACGGGTTAAAACTTCTAGCTGCGCATGGTGGAACCAATTTCAAAGAACTTTGCAACGCACTTGAAATGGAAACCGTGACTAAGATGGGGAATTGATTGCAGAAGTTGCTATTCGATTGCTTCCGTAACCCGTCGATGTGACGTACCAAAACAGCCACCATTTTGTTGCGAAGGGGTACACAAGATCGTTCATCTTGAAGACAGATTTCTTAGGACTTTCGTGTGTCTTTCCCGATCAATATCCACGTGCTGAAGGTGCCAGCGAGGGCCATAGCGGCCGCGATCAGCATGATGC
Organism: bacterium; assembly: GCA_040003695.1. Classification (GTDB taxonomy): domain Bacteria; phylum Acidobacteriota; class Blastocatellia; order Pyrinomonadales; family Pyrinomonadaceae; genus PSRF01. Next base: position 24,920 of record JBDUCB010000012.1, on the reverse strand, counting down.
TGCGGAAGCCGGAGACAAACGAGTCTTTGATGGCCTGTTTGAGTGCTTCTGAATCACGGGAAGCCCTCCCTGACGGTTTGGTCATTGCCCCATCATCTCTTGCCGGTCCGGCTCCTGCACCGTCGACTTCAATACCACCGAGCTTGATGCGCTGCTCGTAAATCGCACTGCGAGTTGAATCTGAAATATTGATCGCGGCCAGGCGTTGTTCAAGTCCACGACTGAACACTTGCAGCATCACCACACCGAGCACCGCGATTGCGAGCAAACCGGCAGTACGCGAAACGGCATTGTTTATTCCTGAAGCTACGCCGGCCTGCGACTGTGGCACTGAGCTCATGATCGTTGTTGTCAGTGGCGCCACACTTATTGCCATCCCGAGGCCCAACACCATTACGCCTGGAAAGAAGCCCGACCAGTAAGCTGCGCCTGTACCCGGAATTGAAAACAGCGCAAAGCCGGCGGCTGCGATTGTTGGACCAATCAAGAGCGGCAGTCGAGGACCGAAGCGCGCGATCAATCCGCCGGACCAACGCGAAAGTGCGAACATGATGAGCACGAATGGCAAAAACGCTGCTCCCGCAGCCGTTGGCAAAAAGCCTTGCACTTGAATGAGGTTAAGTGTCAGGAAAAAGAGGGCGCCACCGAGCGCAAAATAGAGCAGAAAGGTAAGAATGTTTGTCCCGGAAAAGTTTCGCGAACGAAACAATTTCAACGGCAGCATCGGCGACTTGACGCGAGTCTCAACGAACACGAAGGCTGCTAATGCAATTACGCCAACGCCCATGGCCACCAGAACTCGCCACTCAAGGAATCCGGCGCGCGACGATTCAATCAGCCCATAAACGACGCCTCCCAAGCCGATGGTTGCGAGCAGCGCCCCGTTCATATCGATTCGACCGGTGGTCTCGCGGTCGTGGCTTTCCGGCACGTGCCAAAGTGAGATCAAGATAACTGCCGCAGCGATTGGTAGGTTGAGATAGAACACCGCGCGCCAGGAGACGTGTTCGACGAGCCATCCCCCAAGGACTGGGCCGATTGCAGTCGTGATTGCGGAAAAGCCTGACCAGGTGCCGATAGCCTTACCTCGCTTCTCTTCTGAAAATGATGCACTGATGATCGCCAGGCTACCCGGAACCAATAACGCTCCACCAACGCCCTGCACCGCGCGGGCGATGATCAGTTGATTGATGTCTGGCGCGATACCGCACCATGCAGACGCCAGCGCAAAGATCGAAACTCCAATCAAAAAAATGCGTCTGCGTCCGTAGTGATCTCCCAGCGATCCGCCAACCAATAACAGGGCGGAAAGAAATAACGAATACGCTTCGACTACCCACTGCACTCCAATCGCCGTCGCCTGCAAACTCTGTTGCAAAGAGGGAAGCGCGACGTTTACGACGGTGCCGTCGATGAACGCAATGCTCGACGCGAGAATGGTTGCCGCGAGAATCCAACGCTCCTGGCCCTTCGCGCACGGCGCTGCCGATTTGCGCGAGAGGATGACTGCTTCGTCGCAAGGATCTTTGATTACGTTAGGCATAAATAATGCAGCCGCGGATTTATGCGGATTATACGAATCTGAAAACCACGCCTAGATTTCGATCTAGTCTCTCCCTTAACTTTCACTTGTCAGATCCGTTTTTACCCGTGTAAATCCGCGGCTAGATCCTTCCCTTTCATTTCGTGAAATCAACTAATGACCGTTCAAAGTCTGCCACCACATAGGCATTGCCGATCTTCTTAACTTTATGCCCCTCTTCTTTCAAACGGCGGCTTTGACGCGCGACGCGTCCAGGATATTTTTCGTTGAGCACGCCACCGTTTTTCAGTGTGCGCCAGTAAGGAGTAATGCGAGACTCCTTTTCGTACGTTGGTTTTCTTTAGCAACTTCTTCAGCAGCATGCGCGGCAATCCACGCTCGGCCTTCCTCATTTGACTTTTGTGTTCTTTCTTTTTCAGATCCGTTTTTATCCGCGTTCATCTGCGGCTAATTTCCTACCTGACCGGCTCGCGCAGCACTGCATCTGCAGCGACAGCAGCAATGCGCGCCGCTTCAGGATGCGCTTTGCGCAAGCCCGCAATCTGCAGCAACGCTTCGCCAGTGCGCGACAGCATGCGAAAGAGATCGCCTTCTTCAGCGTGTGTCTCGCGAACCAGCGTGCTCCATTCGGCGCCGCTCGCCCAACGCGCGGCAGTCGCAGCCGCGGAAAAATTTAGGTCCGGAGTTGGTTCAACACCAAACTTCCACTCCTCCGATGAGACACGAAATCCGATTTCTTCAAACTGCGCCAGGCTGTTTACTAACGCGTCTTCCAATTCCAAGGCGCCATAGTCTCGCTCGTCGTCGGCAGTCAATGCGGCGACTATCGCTGCGGTGCGTGTAAACTCGAGGGATTTAAAGAGCCCGCTCTGTAATGCTTCTCCGATTATGAGTGGACGATCGATATGCAGGTCTGCCAGCCAGCTCCCGCGCTCGGTCACTTTCTCGGCTTCGAAATCGAGATAGCCAAACGACGAAAGCACGCGGGCGCGCTGCGCAAATGGCTGCCAAACTTCTTCCCGCATGCTCTCGGTACGACGAGTCGCGCGTTCGAGATCTTCGGCGTCGCCAAGCAATCCCCAAAGCGTTTCGGTGCAAGTCGCTCGCCTTTGCACGTCGAAATCTGCCGGAAATATTTTTTGGGTCAACTTGTCCAACAGGTTGAGCGCGTCACTTTCTTCATCCTGCGCGTCGCGCAAGCGCGGCTCAGAAATGACCAACTCCTTTCCACGACGCCGAATCTCTTCAAACGCTTCGTCCATCAGTTCCTCTTTCAAACGATACACTGGCGAATAGACTCGACCGATTCGTTCCAAAGGAAAGCTGGCGCTGCGGCCGTCTTCGCGCACCCCGCGCACATTACCATCGCGCTTCTCTGTGACTAAAACGAGACGCTTACCGCTTCGCCCAATCGCGACAACTCGTCCAGGCTGGACCACTTCATCCAACCAGCGATGCAAGACTTCGGCTCGCGTTTGTGGTTTGGAATCCTGCAACTGCGCCCGGGCGCTGATCAATCGTTCAAATCCTTTAACCACGTCAAGCGCAACGTCGCAACCGGCTTCATGAAGTTTCTCCTTTATGCGTTGCTCAATTTCGATGGCTGTTTTCGCAAGCATCGCAATCTGGCGCGCAAACTCGCAGTGCGCAAAACTCTTCTCGACGAGCTCACGCACTTGCGAAAAGTTTCCGTAGGCGTCCAGCAGATTGAGCAGCGTGTTGTAGGTAGCGCGAAACTGGCTAATCAAAGGATCCGGCGACGACCTTAACAATGCCGCGATTCTTTCCGGGTCCTGATGCATCCCCGGCGCCGCGACAATGAAACCCACATTATCGCGACCGCGGCGGCCGGCGCGACCTGTCATCTGTTGCAGCTCGGAGGCAGTCAACTGGCGCCAGCCGTTTCCCGTGCGCGCCTCGGCGCCGGTTAGCACTACCGTGCGCGCCGGAAAATCAACGCCGGCGGCGACCGTTGCGGTCGCGAAAATTGCGTCGAGCAATCCCGCGCTCATCATTTTTTCGATGACTAGTTTCCACGCGGGCATGTGCCCAGCATGATGCGCGGCAATGCCGCCACGCACGATCGTGTCCCAATGGCGATGACCGCGAATCTCGGGATACTGTTCGACAAAACTGCGTATGAAGTCGCGCCGCTGCTCGCGTCGCTGTTCGTTCGGATCGCGGCGCATCAAGGCAGCCTCCGACGCAGCCTGATCACAACGGCGCCGCGTCGGCAGAAAAACGATAGCGGGAAGAAGATTGTAGGAATTGAGTGCCGTCAGCAATGTTGCCGGCGGCAATTCGGGCATGCTTAATTTCATATCCTATGGCTGGCGGACCAGTGTCCTCTCTTTTGCGTCCCACCGATAAACCAACTCTCCAGTGCTTGAGATTGCAGAACTCTCCTCCGACGCAACCAGGGCCACCTTTGTGCCCGGCATTTTTTCCGTCAGCTTGAAAGCTAGTTCGGAGGGGAAATAGAACACGCCGTTCGGCGCATCTGACAGTCCAATAATGTGTATCGTCTCTACGGGAGTATTGAGATAATCTTCATAGACCAACCGCGCCAGTTGATCGGTACGGCTCAGCATCTCTTCATACACCGCAACGTTGTGACGAGTCGCGCAGGCGTTACTAAGAAGAACCAAAGCGAGTACTGGCCCTGCCAACCGCGAGCCAGATCTTAATTGCGACGCAACCAGGAAACTCATCCATACCGCCGGCAAGTAAAGAAATCGGCTGTTTTGCAACGAAGGACGAATCCAACCGATAAGCGCAAAAACCGGCAGCGCGCTGAGCAATAGCATTCCAGCCAGGAGGTAAATGTTTTTATCGGGCCGTTTCGCAGTTAGGGCCAAAGCCGCCAACGCCACAACGAAACCCACAACAGCAACCTTTACATAAACCGCAAGCGGGACGGTCGCATTGATTGCGAATTGCGTTAGACCCAAAGTGTTCATCAAAAACAAAAACAGAGTCTGAAGATTGAATTGAAAATGCGCCGTCCCCCAGCTGACACCTTGATAACCTCCTCCTCCCTGCACGAAAACCCGTATGCTAACCAGCGCGATTGTCAGCAACGCCATCGGGAAGAATGAATAGGCCCGACCTCTTAAGCTCACTCGTTGGTTCGGCTTAGAAAGCGAAATTACCAGGGCGGCAAGGAACGGAAAGCAATAAGCGCTCTCCTTACTCAGAACCCCCAGTACGAAAAAGCCTGCCGCGAGCAAAAGATGAGATCTGGCTTCACTCTTCAGATGCTTCACCAGATAAAGCATTGCCAGCAGCGTAAAGAGAGTCGCGAAAAGATCGAACCGCGCCGCGGGCCACATGACAACTTCGAAGTTGATGGCAGCCACACTGAAAAGCAGAGCCGCCCAGCGAGACACTCTATCGTCGAGGCCCAATTGCAAACCTACTTTCCACACCAGGATCGAATTCAAAAAATGTATTAGCAGGTTTTGCAAGTGATAAGCCCACAGATGGTTGCGAAACAACTGAAAATCGAGCCATAACGATATATAAGGTAGCGGGCGATAGAAACGATTCGGCTGTGGAGATGTGAATAGCACGACGAAATCTCTCAAAGAGTGAAGACGAGCGCTCATCTCTCTGTGGTCCCATTCAAAGACGTGCAAGTTAACCATCGGGCTTTGGTAGTAAGCGCCTAATATCAGGACGCCGAGGGCAATCAGGAACCATGGCTTGTTTGGAGAATCACCGGCTCGGCCCACCGCGTCGTCTGAGTTTGACTTGAGCGCTATGACGAGGCTCAGTAAGAAGAATGTATAGTTGAACCAACGTAGACTCTTGAAGATTTCATGGGATTCAAGGTGAAACGATTTGAACGCCCAGCCGTACCCACCCAGCAGAGTTACCAACAGAACGTTGACAGCGAATAATAGAAGTGAGGCTCTTAGAATCTGGCGCGCTACTTTGGATGATGTCATTTGTTCGTTACTCGCAATCTGAAGAACACTCACGCCGTATGTACAACAAGTTTCTCAATGCATCAGCGGTAGCGATGTCGCGACCCACCTTTTAGTTCTCTGTCTGCTCCCCTCAGCGCTGTAACCTCAGGATTGAGCCTTCCGCTTTCGGTGAACAACGGTAGCAATCGCTTATCCGGCAGCAGCATTGCCGCGCGCAGTGGAACCGGGCGCGCGCCCGGCCGCGTCACCACGCCGCAGCGCCCGCCGCGCACTTCTTCAATCCAGGCCGCGAATTGATCGGCATTGCCGATTGTCGCCGATAACAGCAACAGTCGAATGCGCGGTGGGGTGAGAATAATCGCTTCCTCCCAAACATGACCGCGATCTTCGTCGGCGAGATAATGTGCTTCGTCGAGCACGACCAGGTTCGCATCAACATCGCTGCCGCCGCGCAAAGAATCAAAAAGTTGGTTGCGAAAAATCTCGGTCGTACCGACGATCAAAGGCGCGTCAGTATTTTCCTTGCGATCGCCGGTGAGAATTCCGACGTGCGCTGCGCCAAACTCGTCACTGAATTCCTGGTACTTGGAATTAGTCAACGCCTTCAGCGGCGTCGTGTACCATGCGCGCTGACCGGCCGCGAGCAAGCGCCGGATTTCTTCGCGTGCAATCCAGGTCTTGCCGCTGCCCGTCGGCGCTGTCACTAATACGTCTTCAAATTCGAGCGCGGCGAGAGCCTCGAGCTGAAATTGATCCGGCTTGAAAGGCTGTTGCGGCGGAGTTCCAATGCCTGACAAAAGCTGCCGCGCTTCGCGCAGGCGAGACTGCGCTTTGGAATCGTCGAACGTTTCGGACTCTTGCGCGGTATTTGGCGGTTCTGAGCGGCGACGATTTTTGTCTTTCTCGTTAAAGCGCTTTCCTCGTCTACCACCTCGTGATTTGTCGCGTGGGCGCATCGCGCGCATTCTACTCCACCAGGATGATCCCAGGCTTTTGGTCACGGCTTCTTGCAATGAAATCGCACACTTTGGGCACTTGCCGGCCAAAGTGCTAACGTATACGGTTCAGTTCTTTCGCTGACTCGCAACGGATTGAGCCGGCGGCGCGTCTAAGAGGAACCTGGGAGCGCCCAACGACGTTTTTATTAACATGGCAGAACTTTTCGCTAATTTTGAAGTTGGCAAGGAACTCCGGTGGCCCACTATTTTGCGGCTGTTCGGTGGTTCGCTGGCCGCGCATCTGCTTGCGCTTGCCTGTCTCATGTATGTCCCGGCATTCAGGGACGCTCTTAACCTGGCGAGCCTGATTGCCGACACAAGCTTCGTTGACACGCCGTACGCACGCACCGACATTGGCGACGACGTACGGATCGTTGAACTCACGAGCGAAAAGTTTCACTACCCTGAAGGTTACTTCGCGCTTGATTCTCAAACACAGCCGCTTCCGGCGGTAGCTCCCGCGCCGCAGTTTATTTCGCAAGCCCTAAGGGTCAGCACGCCGGAACCGTCGCCTGCGCCCTCGCCTAGTCCAACAGCGAGTCCGATACCAAGTGTGACCAGCTCGCCCGCTGCAGCGATTGCAAAAGCAAACGCCAGTCCCAGCCCGAGTCCCGCAAAGCTGTCGCCGGAAGAGGCTCAAAAGGAATTGGAAAGGACGGCTGAGAAAAACAATCTCGCTTTGCCGAAGGAAAACGAAATCAATAAAAAGGTTCTTAAGGACTTCGCACTTTATGCCAACGACCTCAAGAACCGTGGCCAACTCGATCTAAACAAGCCATTTGAAATTGTCATTGAAGCGGAACTTGATAAGGACGGGAAGTTAAAGGATCCGAAGTTTACGAAGAAGGAAGGCGATCAAAATCTGGTCGATCTGTTTGGGCGCATGATTGCCGCACTGAACGACAGCGGGTTTCTTGTTTACCTGAAACCGATAGACAAGGACAACCCCGGGACAAAAGTCGTGTTCACAATCAAGCAGGGTGAAACTGAAGTGCTGGCATCCGTCGAATCGGAAACATCTTCTGACGACAGCGCGCGGGTGCTGGCAAGAGGATTCAATGCCGCATTAATCATCGGCGCCGAGTCGCGAGCAGGAAAAGATGAAGAAATTTTGTTAAGAAACACCAGCGCTTCGCCGAACGGAAAAAAGATCATTTTCAATTTTACAATGCCGCGTCAGGCAGTCGTCGATCTCATCAAGAAACAGCTTGCGTCGTAACCTTTCATTAACACCTTGCTTTAGCGATAAGCCATGGGATGTTTGCGGGAGTTGGGATGTGAGGGAGCCGTTTCAACGGCTTGGGGCTGAAACGGGTTCTCGATCTTGGCGTTTCTGGGAGTTCACCTCGCTTAAGCGAGGTGCTAATGAAACGATTTGAGCACCACTTTTGTAGGCTCACTTGCCTCACTTTAACCGCTCAATTAAAATCAAAAATTCTAATTAACAACTAGTATTGCCAGGTATATAGATGAGAAGTGTCCGAGAATTGGGATTGATTACATTATGAGTGTCGATAAATTACTTACTAAAGTTTTTGGCAGCAGCAATCAGCGTTTTCTAAAGTCAGTCGAGCCTCTGGTCAAGCAAGTCAACGACTTCGAGCCAGCCGTAAAAAAACTTTCAGACGAACAACTTCGGAATCGCACAGCGGAATTCAAGGCACAACTACAACAAGCTGTCGCCGGCTCGACCGATCGCGAGGATCGCAAACGTCGCGAGCGTGAAGCACTCGACGAGATTCTGCCGGAAGCCTTCGCGATTGTCAGAGAAGCAAGCGTGCGCACCACGGGCATGCGCCACTTCGACGTGCAGTTGATCGGCGGCATTGTTTTGCATCAGGGCAAGATTGCCGAGATGCGCACCGGCGAAGGTAAGACGCTGGTGGCGACGTTGCCTGCTTATCTCAACGCACTGACGGGTCGCGGCGGCGTTCATGTCATCACGGTAAATGATTATCTCGCCTCGCGTGACGCGGAGTGGATGGGCCAGATACATCGCTTTCTTGGCCTGGAAGTCGGCTGCATTCAAAACGACATGGACGACTTCGAACGGCAGACGGCTTACGCCGCTGACATTACCTATGGCACGAATAATGAATTTGGTTTCGACTACCTGCGCGACAATATGAAGTTTGACCTGGCGACGTGCGTTCAGCGTGGCCACTACTTCGCGATCGTCGACGAAGTGGATTCCATTCTGATCGACGAGGCGCGCACGCCCTTGATTATCTCGGGTCCGTCTGACGAAGCGACCGACAAGTATTACAAAGCTGACGCAATCGTCCCGCAGTTGCGCAAGGGAGAAGAAGTAGACGGCGTAAAGACCGGCGAATATCTGGTCGACGAACGACAGCACACGGCGGTGCTGACTGAAGAAGGTGTCGACAAGGCGGAAAAACTGCTGGGAGTGGGCAATCTCTACGATCCTTCAAACATGGAGCTGCTGCATTGTGTTGAGCAGGCTTTGAAAGCGCACACGCTCTACAGGCTCGACCACCAGTATGTGGTCCAGGATGGCGAAGTAATCATCGTTGACGATTTTACCGGACGCCTGATGAAAGGTCGTCGCTGGTCGGATGGACTGCACCAGGCAGTGGAAGCCAAAGAAGGCGTGAAGATCGAGAAGGAAAACCAGACGCTGGCGACTATCACGCTGCAAAATTATTTTCGTCTCTACGAAAAGCTTTCAGGCATGACCGGTACTGCGGAAACTGAGGCGGCCGAGTTTCAGTCAACCTATAAACTCGACGTGATAGTTATCCCGACGCATATGCCGATGGTGCGCAAAGATTTTTCCGATGTCATTTACCGCACCCTGCCTGAAAAGTGGGACGCAGTGATTGAGGAGATAAAAGACTGCCACGACCGTGGACAGCCGGCGCTGGTCGGCACAGTTTCGGTTGAAAACTCGGAACTGATTGCACGACGGCTGCAACGCGAGGCGGTGCCGCATAACGTCTTAAATGCGAAATACCACGAACGTGAAGCCGAGATCGTGGCGCAAGCGGGTCGCAAAGGCGCAGTGACGATTGCAACCAACATGGCGGGTCGCGGTACGGACATTCTGCTTGGCGGCAATCCTGATTTCATGGCGCGCGAGTTTCTTAAAAAGGAAGAGGTTGATCCGGACGAAGCGAGCGAGCAGGAATGGTCGCAAGCTTTTGAACGCGCCAAACGTATCGTGGAAGCAGAGCATGAAGAGGTCGTCGGTATCGGCGGGCTGCATATTCTCGGTACTGAACGCCATGAATCGCGGCGCATTGATAACCAGCTTCGTGGACGCGCCGGCCGCCAGGGCGATCCGGGTTCGTCGCGCTTTTTCCTTTCGCTTGAAGACGATCTGATGCGCATTTTTGCGGGCGACAAGGTTAAGGCACTGATGCAGCGTCTGGGAATGGAAAAAGGTGTCGCCATTGAATCGAAGATGGTGTCGAAACGAATTGAGTCGGCGCAGAAATCGGTTGAAGGCCGCAACTTTGAATCGCGCAAACATTTGCTCGAGTATGACGACGTCATGAACAAGCAGCGCGAGACTATTTATGGCTTGCGCCGGCAGCTCATGGAAGAACCGGATCAGCGCGAGTATTTGCTGGGCGATCCACCGCAAGCGGGAGTTGCTTACGATTTGCTGTCTGATTTGACCAAGCAGTATCTAAACCCGGATGTCTCGCCTGACGACTGGGATATTGATAACTACAAAGTTCAAATCAAAACGATCTACGATTTTGATGCGGACGCAGAAGGCATTGACATTCCCAACATGACTTCAGAGGAAGTCACCGATGCCATCTGGGAAAAACTGAAGGTCAAGTACGCGGAAAAGGAACAGCAGATTGGTCCGGAAGCGATGCGAACGTATGAACGCATCATCATGCTCAACATCATCGACGCGCAGTGGAAGGACCACTTGCTGTCGTTGGACCACCTGAAACAAGGCATTGGTTTGGTAGGTTACGGACAGAAGGATCCGCTGGTTGAGTACAAGAAGCAGAGTTTTGATATGTTTCAGGAAATGCTGGACCGGATCGATACCAGCACAATTCGATCGCTGTTCAATCTTCAGGTGGTAGCCGAGCAGCCGCCTGAGGCCATTCGGCAACGTCGTCCTGCGCGCTCGACGTCGATGACTTTTACCGGTCCAAATCAGGGCGCGGCGGCCGCTGGAGAAGAAGCTGGTAAAGTGAAAACAGTCGTTCGCGATCAGCCAAAGGTTGGCCGCAACGAGCCTTGTCCCTGCGGCTCAGGAAAGAAATACAAGAAGTGCCACGGGGCGCAATAAGATTCGCAACTTTAACGGGACTACATGACAGCTGTTCCTCACTTCGTCCGTCGCTCCACCATCTTCATCGTTCTTCTCGCGTGCGCATTGATGTTGGCCTTTAACTTTACCGCCAGCACACAGGGAACTGCGCCACAAGACTTTAAGGAACGCGAAGAAGGAGTTCGCCTGTATGAACAAGACAATATTGAAGGAGCGCTAACAGCCCTTCGCCTTGCTACCAAAAAGCACAAGGAGGATGGAATTGCGTGGCACTTTCTTGGCTTGACCCTTAACCGGAGCGGCAATGTGAAGGACGCTGGCAGTGTTAGCAGGGGACGGAACGGTTAGAAATGTTTTGATACTTCACCCGCTTCCGTACGGCATGACAGAACAAGCCCTTCGAGCTGCAAAGAAGGTCAAGTTTGTGCCTGCAACCAAAGATGGCCGTCCTGTCTCCATGTACATTCAACTCGAATACAATTTCAATTTGTATTAAAGTCACTACTCCCATTCGTTTTGCGGTAAACTCAAAGTCCGGCGATTGCCTCCACTCGCCGGATATTTCTGTTAATGACCACTACACGTTCAAGCAATCCGGTCGTCAAAGCCATCATCGAGGGCACTGCCCCGCAAGCTGCGCGATTCGCTGCTGCTTCCGGGTTGCTGCCGCTGTCGCAAACCGATTTGTTAGAAGTCCTTGTCGCGCTCAGGCAATCAGACGATACGGAAATTGCCGCGGCGGCTGACGAGACACTAAAGTCGCAAACCCACGACGACATGCTGACCGCCGCTAGAGCTCACGACACGCCGCCGTCGGTGCTCGATTATCTTGCCACTCTGCCAGGTACTGATCGGCAAATCCAGGAAGCGGTCGTCCTCAATAACGAGACTCCTGACCGTGCGGTCGCGAATATTGCTGCTTTGACAAGCGATGCGGCAGTCTTGGAACTAATTGCAATCAATCAGCAGCGGTTGGTTCGATTTCCGGAAATTATCGATGCCATTCTCGCAAACTCAGACCGCACCGCAGAGGCCGAGCGAAAAGCACAGGAAACCAGGCGCGAGTTTTTCGAAAAGGAGCGCGGCGCCCAACAGATCGCGCAGGAGTTGCGCGCGCGCGGCAAGAATGCGGCAGCCGAATTTTTTGAGAGTGCAGAACTAAGTGGCTTAAGTGCGGACGATGCCTGGTTAATCGCTGAACACATCGAGGTTTCAGACGCGGATCTTGATAATTCGTGGCTGCCGGCGGAGCGCTATGAAGAACTGGCTGATGAGACTGAGGAAGAACATGCGGCAAACTTCAAGCGAGTAATCGAATACGAACGCATCGAAATGGGCGAAGTGCCTGCCGAGCGCGTATCTTTAATCCGTCGCATCATGTTTATGAACGCTAAGGACCGGATGAAGCTGGCCATGAAGGGCGATCGGGAAGCGCGCAGCATTTTGATTCGGGACTCCAACAAAGTGGTCGCCACCGCCGTAATTAATAACCCCCGCGTTACCGATCAAGAGGTGGAAAACATCGCCTCTATGCGCACAGTCGCCGATGAAGTGCTTCGTCTAATCGCCATCAATCGAGCTTGGGCACGCTCATATCCGATCATCCATAATCTGGTCCGTAATCCTCGTACACCTGTCCCTACTGTCGTCAGCACACTTCCCCGAATCCGCAGCAAAGACCTGCAACACCTTTCGCAGAACCGGAATGTTTCTGAGGGTGTCCGTCGCCAAGCGCTGCGACTGGTGCAAACGCGACAGGGCCAATAATCCGACAATTCCTAAACGAAAACATAAACCCTCCAGAACTGTTACAGAAGTTTTGAAATTGTGCTTGACATGTCACGAAGTTTCAGTGTAATTTCACACACCTGACTCAGGTGAAATTAGATTTTTGAGGGCGTAGAGCCGAAATCTAGGTGCTGGTTTCGAAAGGGCCGCGGCTTTTTTTATTCTTCGGCCGCCGCGAAAGGTTTTATCTCACCCGCTAGACGCACCGCCTGGTTCACGGGATCGGCCGTAAGTGACGATTCTCAGTTCTTTTCCAAAGCCACCTGTATTTACCCGAACCTGCCCGGAATTTTGCCCCGCCAATCTGAATGATTGAGCGGGGCGCCTCTCTTTCTGACCTGAAAATTTCGCCGCTATTTCTGTGTGATAGCTACGTCTGACGCCTCCCTTTCAAGTACCTCGGTTATTGGGTGTTCAGGACTCGGAGTGCCACTCATTTCTCTGAAAAGTTGTTCATACTTATCGACCACTCGATCCCAGTCATAGTATTGCTGTACGCGTTGCTGTGCGCGATGGCGATAACTTTGAACCAGAGAGCCGTCGCGCAATACGCGTTGTAGTTTCTCGGTTAGATCAAGCTCGTCTGCGTATGCAATGCCCGCATCGCCGATAGCCTCGAGGTTTTCCGGCGTCGCCAATGTCAGAACGCAGTTGCCATAGCCCATTGCTTCCAGCAACGCGGGATGCGTGCCGCCCACTTCGGTAGCATGCACATAGCAGTAAGCGTTCTGCTGCAGCGCGCGGTAATCCTGTCCAAATACGAAGCCGGTAAAAATGATTCGTTTGTCGCCGCGGGCGCGCGCCTTCAAGTCGCTTATGTAGTCGTGCGCATAGGGGGCATCGCCAACGATCAACAAACGATAAGCTGTGCGCACCTTCTTGAAAGCTTCGATCACGAGATGCGCGTTATTCTCCGGCTCGAGACGGGAAACATACAAAACGTAGCGGTTTGGTTCCGCGCGCCAACGGCGCACCGCTGCGCGATCCGGCCGGCGCTCAACTTCCGATCCGTATGCGATCATTGTCGATGGCGCGTTATAACGTGCGAGGTAATAATCATGAATCACTTGCGCGTCGGTCACGGTCGCATTGGGAAGGATCGTGGAAAGACGCTCGGCCAACCGATAATAACGCCGTGCCAGCCAACCCCACTTCTTTCGTTTGTGTTCCAGTCCATCGACGTTGATGGCCACTGGCGTACCTGTGAGCCGAAGAATGGAAGCGAAAGGGGCGTTCGCAGCATTACATATCAGCACCGCATCGAATCTGGCCGAAACAGCGTGGACCGCTGACAGAAACGCATGGACCACCGTATCGAGATACTTGTGACGAATGGTAGGCAACACCTGAAGACGAACGCCGTGATATTCAAGTTGTCGTGGTGAAACGTAATGAGCGCGACCATAAACGGTAACCTCATGGCCGCGCGCGACGAGCCGAGTTGAGAGGTGCTCAGCGAATGTCTCGAATCCGCCGTAACTCGCTGGTATTCCGCGTGTTCCAAGTATCGCGATGCGCATAAACGATTGGTTTACATTCTACTGTTACTTAGTGATTGGTCCGACTTAGTGCGAATGCCTTCTCATATACAGCCAGTGTTTGTCGTGCAGTCTCTTTCCAATCGAAATGAGTGGCGCGCTCGAGTCCTTTGACGCGCAGTTCTGAGCGAAAGTTTGAATCGGCAATTACCTTTTGCATTGCAGCAGCGATGGCGTTTATGTCAAACGGGTCGATCATTAAGGCCGCGTCTCCGACGACCTCAGGCAAGCTGGTCTTGTTTCCGACGATGACGGGTGTGCCACACTTCATGGCCTCCAGCGGCGGCAAGCCGAAGCCTTCGAAGTATGAAGGATAAATGAAACAAAGCGCTCCTGAATACAGTGCCGGCAAATCGGATTCGGGTACATAGCCAGTCAGAATTACTGACCCACCAACCTCCAGATCCTTGAGCGACCGGAGTGTTTCATCATACAACCATGCATTTTTCCCAACTAAAACAAGTCGGGGCAGCTTACCTTCTGCCCGTTCATGGTGCAAGAGTGAATATGCCTCGATTAGCCGGCGCAGATTCTTACGCGGCTGTATCGAACCAACCGACAGAATGTAATCCCCGTCAATACCGTAAGTTTGTCTAACTCGTTGAAGTTCCTTGTCGTCGTTCACCGGCGCAAACGAGGCCGGCGCCGCTAAAGGAACAACGTGAACTTTTTCCGGGCGCAAGTGATAGGTATTGATCAGGTCCATCCGCGCGTGCTCAGAAAGCGCGATAACCTGAGCTGCGCTGCGCGCCGAGCGGCGCACGGTCATGCGCAATTGCATGCGACTGCGACGCTTGAACGTTTGCGGCAAATGTTCAAACGATAAATCGTGAATGCTGACAACGACAGGGCAGGGCGAAAACGGCGGAGCGGTAAATTGAACGTGAAGAACGTCGACTCGGTTACGACGAAGTTCGGCACTTAGTGTTAACGGAATGCGAATGAAGGGAGTGTGCGGCAACGTCGTGCGCACATCAAAGTTGGGCCAGCGATTACTAAATCGGTCCAGCGCTTCTCGCCTGGTAACAAAGATCGTGTACTGATTGACGCTATCGATTTCGGCGAGCGCCGCAATCAAATTCGTCGCATAACTCTCGTTACCGCCAAGCCTGGTCCCAACTGAGTGGGCGTCAATCGCTATACGCAAACGCTACGGCTCCCGGCCAAAATCACGCTTCGAAGTGAACGACCCGATGGCCGAGACTGAAGCTTATTTTTTACCCGCCGCGGACGCCTGGGATTCGCCACCCTGCTGACCGCGCGTGTCGCGTTCGCGAATGCGAGCTGCTTTTCCGCGCAAGCCACGAAGGTAATAAAGCTTGGCGCGACGGACGCGGCCCTTTTTCACCACATCGATGTGGTCTACGATAGTAGCGTGTAAGGGAAAGATTCTTTCGACGCCGACGCCAAAGCTGGTCTTGCGCACGGTAATTGTTTCCCGCGCTCCGCCGTGCTTGCGAGCGATGACGACTCCTTCAAACGCTTGCAGACGTTCTTTCGTTTCCGATTCCTTGATGCGCACATGCACGCGGATTGTATCGCCCGCCTGAAAATCAGGAATGTTCTGGCGCAACTGAGTTTGTTCAAGACTGTCTAATCGGTTCATCTCAACACTCCATGTAGCAAAACTTATTTCAATAGGTCCGGGCGATTCTGTTTCGTCTTCTTTAACGCTGCTTCGCGCCGCCAGCGCGCAATCTCTGCATGGTTCCCATTTAATAACACTTCAGGAACTTTCAAGCCTGAAAATTCCGGCGGCCGTGTGTATTGTGGGCAATCCAACAAGCTCTCAGAAAATGATTCGTTGGTTGTCGAGTTTTCATTACCCACCGCACCCGGCAACAATCGAATTAGCGCATCAATGACCACAACTGCCGCGGGCTCGCCGCCCGATAGCACGTAATCTCCAATTGAGATTTCGTCCGTTACCAGCGCTTCTGCAACTCGCTCATCGACGCCTTCGTAACGTCCGCAAATCAAAACCATATGCGACGCCTGCTGCGACAGATCCTGAGCCACCGCCTGCGTAAATACTCGTCCTTGCGGCGAAAGCAGAATTACCCGTGTTTGCGGCGGATACTCATCGCGGCTGGCGGCGCCGGTCAATTCTCTTACTGCTGCAAAGATCGGTTCCGGCTTTAGCACCATGCCTTCGCCGCCGCCAAATGGCCGATCGTCGACGATGTGATGCTTATCCCCGGTCCAACGGCGCAGATCGTGCGCTTGTAGTTCAACCAATCCAGCCGCGCGCGCTCTGCGGATGATGCCATAATCAAACGTCTCGCGGAAAAAATCCGGAAAGATGGTGATGATATCGCAGCGCAGCACGTTAGAGTTTCAAAGACTAGCTAAAGATCCAACAACCCTTCGGGCGGATCGATCAATACTTCCTTGCGCGCGATATCAATCTTAATCACGATTGACTGGACCATCGGTATTAAATGTTCCTTCCCCGTCTCAGCCTCAACATCAAGCAACTCGACCCCGCCTGTCCGCAGCAATCCGCGCACGATACCCAGCTTTGGACCATCTTTGATTACAACTGAGCAACCCTCGAGTTCCCAATCGTAATACTCATTTTCAGAGAGCTTCACGCGTTCCGCTTCGGGTAACGCAAAATCAAAGCCTATTAGCGCTGTTGCAGATTCGATGTCGTCGTATCCTGCAAACTTCAAAACCACCCGGTCGTTCTGGAGCCAGTGACTTTCGAGTTCAAGCGTCTTCTTTTCTCCGGCCCGGACAGCAAATATTGTAGATACTTGCTCGAATCGTTTAGGAAAGTCGGTCAGCAACTCGGCAACAAGTTCGCCTTTCAAGCCTCGCGTCCTAATTGCGCGTGCCACCACGATTAATTCAGTTTCAGTCTCGCCGTGGTGCGCCTTCATTCCACAATTTCAAGTACGAAGCGATGTTTTCTCTTCAGGCTTACGGCGTGAGCCAGCGCGCGCAACGCGCGTACTGTCTTTCCCTGCCGTCCAATAATCTTGCCCATGTCTGCAGGAGCCACGCGAACTTCGATAAGCGTTGCTCCTTCGCGCTTTACTTCGCGCACATCTACCGCTTCAACGTCGTCAACCAACGCTCTAACGATCATCTCGACGGCTTCTTTCATCTTTTCAAATGTTCCGTCGTTTTAGACTTCCGCCTGAGCGGGTGCTTGCTGCTTATCGCTGGCTTTGATCAGACGGCCAACGGTGTCGGTCGGCTGCGCACCCTTGCTGATCCAATAACGGAGGCGATCCATGTCGAGCTTGATCTCGGCAGGCTCGCGTGTTGGGTTATAGGTGCCAAGGTTTTCCAGATAGGCTCCGTCCCGCTTTGATTGTTTCTCCTTCACTACCACTCGATAAGAAGGACGCTTCTTGGCGCCGGTGCGCATTAACTGAATTGCTAACAAAACTTTTCCTCCGCTTCGTATTTCAACTAAAACTTCCGATCGTCAGCGACGAGTTTCCCATTACTCATAACTCATCACTCATAACTCATCACTGTCTTCTACCGCCTGCGTTTCTTTCGCTTCTTCTTGAGTTTCTTTCGTGAGGGCGCCGCCGGTAATGATGGCAAATCGTCACCATTATCGCCGAGCCCTGCCAGTTCCGGCATACCGGTCATACGCCGCATCATCTTGCCCTTGAGGCCGCTGCCGCCGAATAAACCGGAACTCGTCAGTTGCCTCATCATTTGCCGCATCTCGACGTATTGCTTAATGAGCTTGTTAACTTCGGCGACTGTGGTGCCGGAACCTCGCGCGATCCGGCGACGCCGATTCGCATTCAATATCCGGTGGTCCGTCCGCTCAGTGCGCGTCATTGAGTCGATAATCGACTCGGTACGCTTCAGCTCCTTCTCCATCTGCTTCGTTTGTTCTTCATCCATCTGCGGCATGCCCATGCCGCCCAGAAGCTGATCCGGAAGCAGCTTCATGATTTTTGAGAAAGAACCGAGCTTCTTTACTTGCCGAAGCTGCGAACGAAAATCGTCGAGCGAGAACTCGTTTTTCTGAAGCTTCTTTAACTGCTCTTCTGCTTCAGACTGATCAACCTTTGACTGGACCTCTTCGATGAGCGAAAGCACATCGCCCATGCCGAGTATTCGCTGCGCTACTCGATCCGGATAAAAAGGCTCGAGCGCATCGTATTTTTCGCCGACACCAACAAATTTCACCGGCTGGCCGGTGACCTGTTTTATGGAAAGCGCCGCGCCGCCGCGCGCATCGCCATCCATCTTTGTTAGCACGA
The DNA here is from genome assembly GCA_040003695.1 of bacterium. Classification (GTDB taxonomy): domain Bacteria; phylum Acidobacteriota; class Blastocatellia; order Pyrinomonadales; family Pyrinomonadaceae; genus PSRF01. Next base: position 6,622 of record JBDUCB010000012.1, on the reverse strand, counting down.
CGCCGGTGATACCGATGCGACGGTGAAATTCTTCAGCAGAACGAACCGCGTCCTGGCCGGTCATCGCGTCAGCGACAAACAGAATTTCCACCGGATGCGTCTCACTTTTGATATTGACGAGTTCCGTCATCAACTCTTCGTCAATATGCAGGCGTCCGGCCGTATCGATCAGCAGCGTATCGAATCCGGTTTGTTGCGCGTGCTTTAGGGCTCCGCGGACCAGTGTCAGCGGATCGTTCGTTTCGGCTTGTTCAAAGATCTGTTGGCCGGTGGCCCTGGCAATAACTTTAAGTTGCTCGCGCGCTGCCGGGCGGTATACGTCCACCGAAACCAGCAACGGTTTGCGATCCTGATTGGCCGCCAACCAGCGGGCAATCTTTCCGGTCGAGGTCGTCTTGCCTGAGCCTTGCAGCCCGACAATCATGACCACGTTTGGGATCTGTTTGGTAAAGACCAGTCGCGAAGACTGGCCGCCCAGCAGGTCGACCAGTTCGTCGTAAACTATTTTGACGACTTGTTCGGAAGGTTTCAGTTCCTGCCAAACCTGTTGTCCTTCGGCTTTTTCCTTGACGGAGACAATAAAGTCTTTGGCGACTTTATAGTTAACGTCAGCCTCAAGCAGCGCCAACCGAATCTCGCGCAATGCCGCATCAACATGGCTCTGCGTCAGCACGCCTTCGCCGCGCAGATTCTTGAGTGTCCTTTTTAGCTTGTCCGATAAGGACTCAAACATAGATCACTCGGGCGAAGTTTCGTGCCCACTACGGAAACGGAGATGATAGCGGCCAGCGTAAAAGAGTGTCAAGGAAAGCGGCTCTAATGCGTTGTGGTAGCGACACTTTGCCATGCTTCGAGGCACGCACGACCAAATCTTGAAACGAGCAATAGGCAGGAACGTCAAGCGCAAGGTGGCCCAACGTATTCTCCGTTCCTCCGGCAACGGTCATCGACGTGATTCGGCCTTTTTTCTGAACTAAATTGCGAGGAAAGACCATGGACGCTTATTGTTGCATGTGTTAAATTCTAGGCTGTTTGTAGCAATCGTGATGCGCGGTTTTGTGGGGAATTGCGATCACGTTAAAACCTTCCGCCGCTAAATCGCTGCTCGGCATGAAAAGCTCTATGAATTGAGCGTCTTAGAAGAACTGAATGGCTAAAAAATCAGGCTCCGGAATCGGGGATTCGGCGCCTAAACAATCCTCAAGCGGAAAAGGTGTGGTTGATCTCGCCGATGCACGCGTGCGTCTAAGCTCGCGCTCGCCGCAAGCCTCAAACCCAAACCTGATGGAAGAGTTGGACGAGATACGGTCGCTGCTGGATCAGGGTTTGTCTGCTGAAGCAAAGATGCGCCTCGCTTCTCTTATCAGTGCCGCGCGCAACAGTCCTTCAGTTCTGGCGTTGGCCCGGTGTGCTTTGTCAACTGCATTGGAAATGCAGGGACAGTACCGCGAATCGTTGGCAGCCGTTGCCATGTACGAGTCGCCGGAATCAAAAGAGAAACTCGATCAGCAAGCTGTGCAGTCGCTGAAAGTTCAGATTGGTCTCGCCTACAACTACAACGGCGATCATCCGAAAGCGATTTCCATTCTCAAGGGAACGCTTCGCGAGTTTGAAACCAACCCAGACCAGAATCTTGCCCCAATTTACGCGGCCCTCGCCCGAGTCTATCGCAGCATCAGTGAACACCCCATCGCGCTCGATTACGCGCAACGCGCGCTGGACCATTTTCGTCAGTCAGGCGAATGGCGCGGTATGGCCGAAGCATATTTCGGCATTGCACTGGCACAGGTTCAGGAAGGCGACTATGAAACTGCGCTTGAGAATTTGCAGCAAGCACTAAAGCTTGTCGGCGATCATCCGGCCAGCTACACCCTTGGCCGGATCTACTCGAACATGGCCGGTGTTTGTTGGTTTCTGAAACGGCCGCAGGAAGGGATTCGCTATCTCGAAAAAGGAATCGCCTATTACGAGCGCACGGACCACAAAGCCACTGCCGCAGACGGCTACAACAATCTCGGCATCAACCTGATACTGATTGGGCAGTGGGGAAAAGCCCAGGAGGCGCTGGAGCGCGCGCTTGCGTTGGCAACTGAAGCTGATGAGTGCGCCGAAAAGGTGCCGATGATTTTGGACTCGCTCGGCGAATTGCTAATGCTGCGAGGCGAGCTTGACGAAGCAAAGGATTATCTACAGCGCGCCGTTGCGCTCGCGACCGAAGATGGAAACAAGTGGTACGCGTGCCAGGCATTTAGAACCCTGGCTCGCTGCTACCTCGCCATGGAAAACCACGCCAAGGCGCTCGCGAATGCACAGGAAGCGTTGACACTTGCCGAGACAATAGGCGATCGACAGGGCATTTGCGATTCGCGTTTAATTCTCGCAGAAGGGCATCTGCGGAACGGCGAACTTGATAAGTGTTCGCAACAGCTCGCAAAGCTGAACGAGGAAACAACCGAGTCCGCCACTGACCTGGGATTTGCTGGAGAGGCGCAAAGACTGTTTGGCATGTTGGCAATGCTTCAAGCAGATTCTCCTTCGGCAGCCCAACATTTCGGAAGCAGTGTTTCCATCTTCGACATGCTTGGCGATCGCTATCGCGCCGCGCGCGCGCATAGCGAGTTGGGACGAGCGTATGCCGTAAGCCAGCCAAGTCGCGCCATTGAACACCTCTCCCGCGCGGTCAACGCGTTTCGCGAACTGGGAGCAAAACTCGATCAGACGCGCGCGGAAGCGGCGCTCGCAAATCTTGATCGGACTACGCCGGAAAGAAGCGAGGAACAGTCGGCATTAACGCAACTGCTCACGCTGCGTCTCGCCGAGGCTGTAACGTCGCGCGAACTCCTGCTGCGCGAGTTGGCGGCGATTATGCGTCAGGAAACCAGCGCCAAATGCGTGATGGTCACCGAGCCCGGCGACCATAACGAGCTACTAGTAGTGATTGCGCAGGGCTGCACGCCGGACGAAAGCGCCAAGCTTGTGAGCGAAATGGATAACAGTGCAGATGAGGAATCGCAGGCCGCTTTTGCAAAGAAGCACGATGCCGTGCTGCTACAGCTGCGTCCTTCACATGCCAAACCAGCCACGCTTTATCTTTCGCCGCGCAGCCGTGCCAAACTCCCAGGCGGACTCTCTCTTGATCCACTAATGCGAGTTGCGGAACTTGGCATGGACGTCTGCGCTCTTCGCGCCGGATCGCAAAAAGGCTCACGCGTGCAACAGCCGGCAGAACTTACCGGCGCCAGTCTCATGCCCGGCTTTATTCATTCGAGTCCGGCAATGACCAAGCTGGTTGAGGAAGTTCACAAGATCCGATCGTCGGATGTGACCGTGCTGGTAACCGGAGAATCTGGCACCGGCAAAGAGTTGGTCGCGCGCGCGATTCACGCGCTTTCGTCGCGTCGTTCAAAAGTTTTCGTGCCCTTTAACTGCACCGCGGTTCCGAAAGAACTTTCGGAGGGTTATCTCTTCGGCTACCGCCGAGGCGCGTTCACTGGCGCCGTCACTGACTCGGCCGGCGTCATTCGCACGGCGGGAAGTGGCACGCTTTTTCTCGATGAGATTGGCGACCTGCCGCTCGATGTGCAACCTAAGCTGCTGCGATTTTTGCAGGAAGGCGAGATTCAGCCGCTTGGCGAACAGCGTCCCATCAAGGTGGACGTGCGCATCATCGCCGCGACCAATACCGATCTGGAAGAGATGGTCGCGCAAAGCAAGTTTCGCGAGGACCTTTACTACCGGCTGAATGTGATCAGGTTACGCGTGCCGCCGTTGCGCGAGCGGCGTTCGGAAATTCCCACTATCGTCAACTATTACATCAATCACTATTCCGCCAGGTTCGGCCGGAAGAATATTCAGATGACGCCGCAGGCCGTGGATCTTTTGATGGTCAGCGATTGGCCGGGAAATGTTCGCCAACTATGTAACGAGATCCAGCGCGTAGTCGCTCGCGCCGAAGACGCAGCCGTGATTACTCCCGATCAACTTTCTCCTGAGCTGAAGCGTACCTCGTCACCCACTACTCCAAGCGCTCCTGTTTCCACGTTGAGTTCAATGCCCGGTTCGGCCATGCAAAGCGTGACGCTGGCAGATGCTCTGGCCGAAGTTGAAAGACGCATGATTGCCGATGCCTTACGTAAGCACGGCGGCAACATTTCACGCGCCGCCCGCGAACTTGGCCTCACGCGCCGCGGGCTCTACCTCAAACTCGAACGCTACCAACTCAGCGCCAGCGCTTAGTACTCTCCGCCTGCATCGCCATAAACCCAGGGCTTATCCGAAGCGCCGCTGACGAATGAACACTGACCAGTGGGCTCTGCACAAAAAGCAGTGTGCCCTTGCCATGTTCGAAGGATGGATCGGCATACGCAAGCTAGACGAAGTCAGAACCGGGAGCGGTAGCGACCGGGTCGACGACACCTCTAAGAAATTCTTCGACGAAAGGAGCACATTTCGTTCATCGGTTCCTGCAAGACCCGGTCGCTAACCGCTCCCGGTTCTGACTTTGCGTTTCCCTGCGCCTAGCTTTGAACCAAGGTGCTGTTTTTGTGCAAGGCCGCCAGTGTGCCAGTGTGCCAGTGTGGATACTCGGTAGCCACTGTATATTTCGTTGCCAAATTGGGTGGGCTCCCTAACCGCCACCTAAATCGGCGAAATGCTGAGCGTTTCTGCAGCTTTCCTCACATCAATTGGAATCCGGCTGCTTTCTGGATACCGCGTATCCAAAATTTTGGCGCTGGCTACCAAACCTAGGCGACTACCTTTCATCGCCCTTAAGTCCAATCATTCTTCAACTTGGAACTGCCAAAAAGTAGTTCCAGGAAGTGGCACAACTGTTGAAATAGGGAAAGCCATTAGCGAGAACCAAAAGATTGAAAGGAATAACGACGATGTTACGCAAAATCTCAGCTTATACCAGCCTCATTAGCCTAATGGCGGTTTCCCTGGCGCCGATGGCCACCACCTTTGCCGCCCCCCAAAACGGTAATCATGCGCGGCACGTGGAAAAGAAAACAGCGCCGGAATTTTCAAACACTAACGGCTCGACGGCCACGGTGCGTGTGCTGATTCAAACCAAAGGCGCGCCGACCGCAGCCCAGGACAGTGCCCTGGCCCGCGCACATGGTAACAAGCGCGCTAGCTATGAAGCCCTGAATACAGTAGTCGCTGATGTTCCTCTGAATCAGGTTGCGGGACTCGCTGCCCGTGAAGACGTTCTTTATATCGCTCCCGATCGTCCGGTGAAGGCGCAAATGAATTTGACGAACGATACGACCGGCGTTTCGCAGGTGCAGGCGGGACAAGCCGGTGTGCCGGGTTTTGCTGGCAACGGCGTAACCGTAGCGATTCTCGATAGCGGTATTAGCGCAAATCATCCAGATTTTGTTAAGAACAGCAAATCTCGCGTCATCGCATCAGTCGACTTCAGCGGCAGCAAGCGAAGTGGCGATGCTGACGGTCACGGCACGGGGGTGGCGGGGGCGGCCGCAGGCAGTGGCGTAACCTCCAACGGTTATGCAGCAAACTACGCCGGCGTCGCTCCAGGCGCCAATCTCGTCGACGTTCGCGTTCTCGATGAGAACGGCATTGGCCGGACGAGCAATGTTCTTGCCGCTCTCAACTGGCTGATTCAAAACCGCGAACGCTACAACATCCGCGTCGCCAACCTTAGCCTGAGCATGCCGGTCCGCGAATCCTTTCACATGGATCCTCTGTGCAAGGCAGTTGAGTTGGCAGTTCGATCGGGAATCGTAGTGGTTTGCAGTTCCGGCAATCTCGGCCGCACCGATGTCATCACCGGTTACAACGCCGACGGTTCCGCAATCTATCAACTGGCTTACGGCACAGTTGGCAGCCCCGGCAACAGTCCCTACGTCATCACCGTGGGCGCCACCGACACTCACGAAACAGTTCGCCGTTCAGACGACACCGTTGCCTCGTTCTCGTCCAAAGGACCAACGCGCTTCGATCATTTGGCTAAGCCTGACATCGTTGCTCCGGGACGCCGCATTGTCGCGACCATGTCCCAGGAAGTGAATCCGACGCTCGCCAGCGAATATCCGGCCCGCGTGGTCCAACCGGTCTCTTCCAGCGCGGCACGCAATGTTTACTTCAACTATTCAGGAACGTCTTTCTCAGCGCCGGTCATCGCAGGCACGGTGGCGTTGATGCTCGAATCGAATAGGTCTCTCACCCCGTCGCTAGTCAAAGCGATACTAATAAAGACTGCGCAGGCGCTCCCGAACGCCGGCAGCAAGGCGCAGTCTTTATTTTCCCAGGGTGCCGGGCTGGTGAACGCTGCCGCCGCGGTTAGCTTTGCGCGGGCTGTTGTTCCCGACGCCGATCGCCTGGTTGCGGGCAACAAAGTCCTGCGGGGCATCAACACACTGAAATCATTTGGCGCTACCAGCATCGGTGGCGAAAATGTGAAGTTGAGCAACCGCGTTATCTACGCCGACGGCGTGCTTTTTAAGAACACCCCGGTGCTGATGGATGGCATCATGTTGAGCGATGGCATCATGCTCAGCGACGGCATCATGTTGAGCGATGGCATCGTCCTCGGCGATGGCATCATGCTCAGCGATGGCATCATGCTTAGCGACGGCATCATGCTTAGCGACGGCAT
>JBDUCB010000291.1:0-2514 GCA_040003695.1 bacterium | reverse complement strand
CCAATCGGACCCGGGCTAGGGTGTCGGCCGCGTGGAAAATTCCGACCCCAAGAATCTTTTGGGCCGGCAATGCTGCGACATCCTACGCGCCTCTCCCGAACAACAGGCCTGCGTAGTGGAAAAAGCTATCGAGGACGGCCGCAGTATTATCATTGAAGTGGTCCCCACTCGCCTGAATAGACCTATTCTGGTTTCAATTGAACCGGTTCTGGATCAAACGGGTTCAGTCACAGCCGCGGTTTGTACGGCACGCGATCTTTCTGAATTGCGAATGGTCCAGGCAGTTGCTAGGGAACATCAGTCGCTGCTGACCAACATTCTGGAAAGCGCACGCGAGTCGATCTACGCAGTTGACGTCGATGGTCGGTTCAAGTGGTGCAACAGCGCGACCTTGTCAGGATTGGGTTATAGACGTGAGGACTTTATTGGAACACGCTTTCTGGACATGGTTTACGAAGGCGATCGGGATCTGGCAAACGAAAAGCTTCAAACCGCGCTCAACGGACACGCGCAGACTTATGAGATGCGTTACTTCGCCGCTGACGGCCGCTTGCGTTATGCGCGCGTAGATAATTCGCCACTAGTCGTAGAAGGCAAAACGACGGGCGTGCTGGGCATCGCTCGCGACATTACCGAACAAAAAGAGGAGCGCGAGCGCGCCGCGCGTGCCGATAAATTACGCGCTCTGGGACAACTGGCATCGGGCGTGGCCCATGACTTTAATAATTCGCTGGCCGCGATTCTTGGCCGGGCGCAACTGCTGCGACGCCAAATACATGATGAAGCGCTGGTGCGTAATTTGGAAATCATTCAGACTGCCGCCGAAGACGCCGCGGCAACGGTACGTCGCATTCAGACCTTTGCGCGCAAATCGCCCGCCAAAGAATTCGAGCGGCTGGAAGTCTCCGGTTTGCTTAACGACGCGATCGAGATAACGCGCACCCGTTGGCAGAATGAAGCAAGGTTGCGTGGTCTGGATTACGAAGTAGACTTGAATGCCGAAAGCGGGCATTACACTTTTGGCAGCGCATCGGAGTTGCGCGAAGTTTTTGTAAATCTGATCGTCAACGCTGTTGATGCGATGCCTGACGGCGGCAAGTTAGAGATAAGTTGCGTGTCTGACAATGGGCGGCTGCGATTGCAATTTGCCGACAGCGGCACCGGCATGCCGGAAGATGTGCGACAAAAAATCTTCGATCCATTTTTCAGTACGAAAGGCGCACACGGAACCGGCCTTGGTCTGTCTGTCAGTTACAGCATCATCGAACGGCACGAAGGATCGATTAGCGTCGCGTCGAATCTCGGTGAGGGCACTATTTTTACCATTGAGTTGCCCGCCTCCGAGGTGGCAACAGATTCTGTCGTTACGCCTGCGGATAACGTTGAGGTTCCGAAACTCTCAATTTTGGTAATCGACGACGAGCCGGCAGTTCGTGAAACGCTCGCGGAGATGCTGGAATTGATGGGCCATCGCGTCGTGCTTGCAGATAGCGGGCAGAGCGCCCTGCAATTGTTGAGCGCAAATGAATGCGAGCTTGTTTTTACCGATTTGGCGATGCCCGACATGGATGGCTGGGAAACCAGCCGCGAGATTCGCAAGCGCTGGCCGGAAATGAATGTGGTGCTGGTTACGGGTTACGGAAGCGGGACGTTGCCGCCTAAGGGCGAAGACGGTCTCGTGAACGGCATCATCGGCAAGCCTTTTGATTTTTCACAAATCAACGAAACGATTTCAAGTATTATCGCCAACCAGGCGCTACTGGAAGGCGCACGTCTCTAGTTTCCTACCGCTGCTAGTTATAGTTCATGATCCCGGCGCTCGCTGTGAAACCGACGCCAAAGCCGACTACCATCGTTGGTCCAGTCCACGCTTCTTTCTCTGCAAGCATGAATCCAGTCGAAGCGCTCGAGAGGTTGCCATACTTCTTGAGGACTTCGTACGAACCATGCACCTTCGTTGAATCAGTTTCCAGGTGGAGTTGCGAGCAAACACCGTCGAGTATCTTCTTGCTGCCAGTATGAATCAGGCAATCGTCCACCTGGCCAATGTTTGATACCGGCGAATCCGGATGCCTAAGCACGTTCTTGATTGTGGTGACTGCATAGTGGGTGCCGCGAGTGGGCACTGCGGGACGCATAAAATACTGTGGTCGTCCGTTGAGGAACGGGTGCGAACTGTTGCTTGTCATCGTTAATAGATCGGCATCTCCTGCTTCTTCGTTCGTCAGGTGGGATATCGGTCCGAAACTTGGTTTTCCTTCTTCAGTGCCAACCAGCAATGCTACGGCTCCATCGCCGAACAACATCGACTGAATGACGAAGGTGGTATCCAACCTCTTGTCTTCAAACTGGGCTTCATCTACTTTCTGCTCCTTCCTGAGTCTGAGGATTTCGCGAAAACCGTAATATTCGTTGCGCAAGAGTGGCGCGACGAAGGGAGTATGCGCTTCGGCCATGAGCACGATTGCCAACCGTCCCGGATTTGCGGCCAGGTACCATTGAGCGACTTCGATC
>JBDUCB010000063.1:0-2528 GCA_040003695.1 bacterium | reverse complement strand
TGCGCCTGCCCGCGTTGCGCTTGCACGCCTCGTCAAACGTTTGTGGAATCCATGCCGCGGCCATTGTGTGCTCACTCTGGATTTGAAGAGTAGCATCTTTTCAAGCCTTGCCGTGTGAGAATAACGGGCAGATTCTTCCCGGCGCAAACGTTGCGCATTATTCACGCGGGCGCGCGTTTTTTTGTCGGGAGCCGTCAAGCGGGTGAGGGGGCCCAAAACCTCAGGGCAAAAAGATCGAACTCCCGGCATGGGGGTCTGTGTGCCAATAGTGTGCCAACCCAGAGAGACAGCGTGATACTGGGCGATACACAGGCCGCCACTAAGCAGTGAAAAGGCTATGAATCAGTAACAGGAAACAATTGACAGGAACTGAGGAAAACAGTCTAGTTAAGACTACGAATCAGGGGGTCGCATGTTCGAATCATGCCGGGTGCACCACGATATAATAAGAATGGGCGTCCTGACTGGACGTCCTCTCTATGGCTGCTAACTTTTGAAAAATAGAGGCAAAATATTATAAACGCACTGCCTCACTTTCAAAACCAACGCTCACGGCGGACTACTGAATCAGCTCATTGTTGCGTGGTGTCGCGAGGTGTTTATTCCATTCGCCTGGGCGATTAGCAGCATTGATTCGTTACGCTTTCCTCTCGCTTCGTAGCGCAAGCGGTCAGCCTCTCTGGAATTGCCCTGTTCCCACAAGTTCACAGCAATCTCGAGCATCTTTGTTGAGCTTTTCAAGGCTTCAAGCGCCCGCTCTCTTAGTTTGAACGTCACTTCCCCCGTCTTCTCCTGCGCTGCACGTTTACTTCCCATACAAAAGCCCCTTTCAGAGAAGCTTCAGTGCAAGCCGCATACCGACTCCGCCTTTCTGGTTACGCAACCTAGTTTCAGGTTCCAAGTTTCAGGTTAGAGGTTCAAAGATTAATCCACTCTCAAACTCAGCAATTAAGGCTTTCTTACTGGGGCGGCTCTATACGTTTCCCCGGATTCAGGAATTGCAGTCCGCCTTCGCGCAGTTGTTTGTTCAAGTTTGCCACGTCTGTCTCAACAAACTTATTCAATTCTGCAATCAGATCGTTTAACTGCTTTGCCAGATCGTCGATGTGGACCATCTCGTCCGCAGTTGGCGCGCCGGTGTAACTGTCAAGGCTGCCGGCGACGTTGTTTATCTGAGTCAGCAATGGACGTGGCTCATCGGGAAGCGCTGGGCCAGCGCTGCCTGTGTCAGGAGCGGCAACCAACTTCTTCTGAATCTGGCTTAACTGGTCGGCCAACTTCTGTATCGAATCGTTTGTTTGTTTCGACACGTCTGTGTTGTCTTTCAACGAAGTCTGCAACGCCGTGATCTGGGTGTTCAGGCTGCGCATAGTTTTGCGTGCCGCCTCGGCGGATTTTTGCAGCGCATAAACTCTTGTAATTGCGTCAGCCAGCTTGCTGCGATCCGCTTCCACGATCTGTATGCGCGGGTCTTCCTGGACCAGCACACCGCCGGAAGCAGTTTTATCAGCGGCCACAATCTTCACCGTGTATTGGCCGGGCAAAACTCTTGGACCTCGCGGTGGACCAAAGAATCCACCGCCTTCACCACCACCTTCGGGAGGCGGCGCGGCCGGCGTCTGTCGTAAGTCCCAAACGACGCGGCTCAAACCGGCGTCTTTTGGCCCTTTCAAATCGCGCATCACTGTGCCACCGCTATTGGTGATCGTGATTTTCACATCGTCTTTCGGTTTGTCTTTCAAGTAATAATTGATCACTGCGCCGTAAGGCGGATTGGGCGCCGTAAACCACTTGTGCCCGACGTTGCCCTTGCGATTGTAAAGACGGAAGTGAGTGGCCGGCGCCACGTCGAACAGATGAATGTCGGAAGCGAGAATGCTGTCCGCGGCGCGCTCAAGTGGACTGAGATCGTCAAGCACCCAAATCGATCGTCCGTGCGTAGCCAACACCAAAGCGTTATCCCGCGGATGAATTTGAATATCGTCAACGCGCACCATCGGGAAGTTTCCCTGCAAACGAGTCCAGCGCGCGCCCCGATCAAACGAAACATAAGCGCCAAACTCCGTGCCCAGAAATAAAAGGTTCTGGTTGCGCGGATGCTCGCGAATCACGCGCGCTGTCACCCCGGCCGGTATGTTCGATTTAATAGCTTTCCACGATTCGCCGTAATCGTTCGAGACAAAAACATAGGTGCCGTAATCGTCGGCACGATGTCCATCTAATATCAGGTACGCAGTGCCTTCAGCATAACGTGAAGGAACAATGCGGCTGACGTATGTGTTCTTAGGAACGCCGGGAATGTTTGCCGTAATGTTTTTCCAGGTGCGATTGCCATCGCGTGAGATTTGCAGATTGCCATCGTCCGTGCCCGCATAGAGCAGACCTTCTTTGATCGGCGATTCAGCAAAGGTAACGATTTGGCCAAACGTTTCCACACCATCGTGGCGCGACGGCATGTTCTTGTCTGGCAACGCGCCCATGATCGGCAGCTTCTCGCGATCCTGATTCTTGGTCAGATCGTCGCTCCA
>JBDUCB010000370.1:0-2537 GCA_040003695.1 bacterium | reverse complement strand
ATGTCCAAAATAATCGTTGTCATAGGCGCCCAGTGGGGCGACGAAGGAAAAGGCAAGATCGTTGATCTGCTTGCCAAACACTTCGACATCGTCGCGCGCTATCAGGGTGGTCATAACGCCGGGCACTCGGTGCAGGTTGGCGACAAGTCGTTTGTGCTCCATCTGCTTCCTTCCGGGATTGTTCATCCGGGAAAGACCTGCGTGCTGGGCAACGGCATGGTGATCGATCCGAAAGCGTTTTTCGAAGAAGCGGATCGCCTGATGTCGCAGGGCATCGAAGTCTCTCCCGAACGCGTGAAGATCAGTTCGCGCGCTCATCTGATACTTCCCTACCATCGCGCGCTGGACCACACCAGTGAAGAACGGCTCGGCAACGAAAAAGTAGGCACAACACTGCGCGGCATTGGACCTGCTTATGAAGACAAAGCAGGCCGCCGGGGAATACGCACCGCCGATGCGCTCGTTCCTGAAGTTCTGCGTTCGCGCATCGAGCGCAATCTCGAAGACGCCAACCGGATCATCGAAGCCTACGGCGGTGACAAACTGGATGCGCAGGAAATTTTTGACGAGACGTCCCGACTGGCTGAACGTCTTGGCGCTTTCATTAGCGACACGACGCACTTTTTGAATGTTGCGGCCAGCGATGGGCGATCGATATTGCTGGAAGGCGCGCAGGCTACTTTGCTTGATGTGGATCACGGAACCTACCCGTTTGTTACTTCGTCAAGCACGATTGCCGGCGGAGCGATTGTTGGTTCAGGTCTTGCGCCTAACAGACTGACCGGAGTGCTCGGTATTGTGCGCACCTACACCACGCGCGTGGGCGAAGGTCCGTTCCCCACGGAAATGGTTGAAGGCGAAGCAGAGATGGGCCAACTAATTCGCGAGCGCGGCCGTGAGTATGGCGCTTCGACCGGACGGCCGCGGCGCTGTGGCTGGTTCGACGCATTCGCAACGCGCTACGCGGCGGAGATTAACGGTTTCACTTCGGTGGCGTTGACAAAGCTCGATGTGCTCGATGCGTTGGCAGAAATAAAGGTGTGCGTCGGTTATAAGTTGGATGGCCGCACCTGCGAATCGCTTCCCGCAGTGTCGCAGGACCTGCGCCGCATTGAACCGGTTTACGAAACACTGCCCGGTTGGCAAACGTCGACGGTAGGAACTACCGAGATGAATTCCCTGCCTGCAAAGGCGCGGGCGTACGTTGATTTTCTTTCTAAGGAGATTGGCGTGGAGATCGGCTTGGTATCCACTGGCCCGGAACGTTCGCAAACGATCGTCATTAAAGACTCCGCCGTCGGCCGCTGGCTCAACGAATAGAAATCGGCCGCGGATGAACGCGGATAGTCGCGGATAAGACCGCCAAACGCAGAGACGCAGCCGCAAAAATCTAATACTCCAGAGAGCCAGTTAAGGGATGTGTAATTCTCTTGCTTATTGGTTAGCTTTTTTTTCTGATCCGCGTTTATCTGCGTTCATCTGCGGCTAATTTTTTTGTTGGACATTAGGACTTTGGACATTGGACTTTTGCGTCAGCTAGAATGCGAGCACTCAAGTTGAGAGATGTGGGCCGATAGCTCAGTTGGTAGAGCAACTGGCTTTTAACCAGTGGGTCGCAGGTTCGAGTCCTGCTCGGCTCACCACTTCATTGGAAATGGATATCCTTATTCGCTTCACTGAATCACCTCAAACAAGATCTCAAGGAGACTTCACCCATGTCGAAAAAAAGAGCCTTCATCAGTTTCGATTACGATCATGACGAAGGGGCGAAAATTATGCTGGCCGGACAAGCCAAATACAGTGATAGTCCGTTTGACTTCACGGACGCGTCAGTAAAGGACGAGCTCACCGGCGACTGGCAGGAGAAGGTGCGTCGTCGAATGGATAATGTCGATATAGTAATCGTTCTTTGCGGCGAGAAAACGGACTCTGCAAGTGGGGTGGCGGCAGAGCTAAAGATCGCCCAGGAAAAAGGGAAAGATTATTTCCTTTTGGCGGCTTATTCGAACAAGACTTGCGTAAAACCGACCTCGGCCAAAACGGGTGACAAAGTTTACGAATGGACTTGGCCCAATCTAAAGAACCTCATTGGAGGGAGCCGATAATAAATGAGCAGCGGTAACGCTGAGCATCCGGTGGACCGACTGCTCAGTAATCCGAAAGAGATTTACGGCGAGCGCTTTCAAGAGCATCTTCTCGAACAGTACAAGCTCTACGTGGAGTCAGCGCAGAGAGTGAGCGAGAAACGCATCTCGACCGGCAACTATCTCCTGACGGTCAGCTCTTCATTACTGACAGCATTCGGCATTTCATCCACACTACACTTTGGTGGAGGTTGGCTCATCATCGTTCCCATCTCCGGGCTTCTTGTCTCGCTAACTTGGTTTTCGCTAGTGAACTCTTACAAGAACTTGAACACTGCCAAATTCAAGGTTATTCACGAGCTCGAAGACTATCTTCCCGTAGCGCTGTTTCGCTACGAATGGCACTCATGCGAACAGGGGAAAGGAAAAGCCTACAAGCCCATCACTCATCTC
>JBDUCB010000288.1:0-2547 GCA_040003695.1 bacterium | reverse complement strand
GTACTGTTCGCCCAAAATCTTGAGCGCTACTCTGCGCCCGAGTTTCGTGTCCTCGGCCAGATACACCTCGCCCATGCCGCCGGCGCCGAGCTTTTCCAAAATTCGGTAATGAGAAATTCTCTCGTCTTCCATTTCGCAGTCGTCGAGCAAAGCGCCTTAAGAAAACTTAACTTAATTAACGGTCGCGGGCTGGTGTTGGTTTCAATATTCCCCCGCCATAATCCGAGCTGTCAATGAGACTCTGCGAAGGTTGGTGTCCTGGTTTCAGTTTCTCTGCGTGACCTCTGCGGCCTTTGCGTCTCTGTGGTAACTGTCCCTGCAAAATAATCACCCGCCGAGACGCGGAGCCCGCCGAGCAAGCACAGACGCGGTCCGGCATGCCTCAACTCACGCAAAAAATATGAGTTGCCAACCGCGCAGGAGTGTCCCGGCAACCGCTGCCTGTAATAACCACACAATAATGAATGCGACTATTGGAGAGATGTCGAACGCGCCGACGGGCGGCACGCGGCGACGCAGGGGACCAAGCAAGGGCTCGGTTGCATTGACTAGAAACCGCATCAAGCGATTTTTGTAGCTAACCGTTCCCCACGAAAGAATAATGCGGATGAAGATAAGCAAACTGTAGAGCCCAAGCAGACCGTAAACCAGATAGCCCATGGTGGCGATGATCGAATGCGCGCCGAGGCTTACCAGAATTCCTGCCACAGTATTTGCGATACCGGAAACAAGCTGCAACGCAAACCAACCAAGCAAAATCGCAGCGAGGATCGCCACCACCGGCGCGTATTTCGGATCAACCACCATGCGCGCAAGAGTGCGACGGACTGGACCAATTATCGGGTCAGTTAGCCGGCGAATCGTTATCGAACTCCAGCCAAAAGGATTCAGATCGGCCTGATTGGCAATGAGGCGCAAAATTATCAAGACGATGACGACAGCGATTGCCGTGATTAATAACCAGCTTATGAACCAGTAGAGTCTGCCTAAAATCAACATAAGATCCGGATGGAAAAAACCTTGCTACTTATCCTGATGGCGCTCGCCGAAAAGAGCGGTGCCGACGCGCACCAGCGTCGCTCCTTCTGCAATCGCGATCTCGAAATCGTGGCTCATGCCCATTGAGAGTTCGCCTTTGCCTGATCCGAATTGTCCCTGCGCTTGTAAGTCATCACGCAGTTCGCGCAGAGTTTTAAAAAACGGCCGGCCGCAATCGGGGTTCTCGAAATACGGCGGCAACGTCATCAGTCCAATCAAGCGCAAGCGAGGACACTGTTTCAGAGTCGAAAGCAAACCCGGTAGTTCCGTGGTCTGAATTCCCGATTTGGTCACTTCCCCACCCAGATCAATTTGCGCCAGCACATCGAGCGATTGTCTTCCTTCTTCAACGCACAAACGGTCCAGTCGTACTGCCAACGCCGCCGAGTCGAGCGAATGAATCACATCGAAAAGACTGACAGCTCGCCGCGCCTTGTTTGTTTGCAGATGGCCCACCAGATGCCAACGCGCAACGTCGCGGCCTAGTTCTTTAATCTTTTCTTCCGCTTCCTGAACGCGATTTTCACCGAAGTCTTTTGCTCCGAAGTCGAGCGCCACCTTTATCGTTTCGGATGAATGCGTCTTAGTGATTGCAACGAGCGTTATCTCCGCAGGGGAACGATCGCACCCCTGCGCGGATGTCTCAATTCGTCTACGAACGTCCGCGAATCGGTCGCGCATCGCTTGAAATGCATCTGAATTCGGCGGCATTCCGGTGACAACACAATCGAAATGAAACTGTAAGAGCGTCGTGTCAGTTGTTGGCAAGTCCTACATTATCAGATCAATTGCACCGTCGCACCCGGTAACTAACTGTGCAAATGGGCAACTTGAAGCCATCGCGGCTTCGAATGCTCCAAACGTCGTGCGTCGGGTAGCGGCTGGCACATCGATTGTAGTGAAAACGGGAAACCGCAGCGCTCCCCGCTGGAAAATGTTGGAATCGCGCAACCAAGCTTCGCGCAATCATTAAACAGGAGAGACTCTATGAGACATTCGATAAACCGAAATAGGTTCATTTTGGGCGGGCTCGCCGCTTTGTTACTGGCCGTGGTTATTCCATCGACGGCGCTGGCCCAGGGGCGAGGACACGGCCGCGGCCACGGCAAAGGCGATTGGTCAAATCAGGTTGAGCGCAACCGCGACTGGTCGAACAGAGACTGGCGAAACAGACGTGCCAACTTGCCTAACTACAGCAAGAAGTGCGGCAAGTTTGTAAACTGCCACGATGCCCGCGCCGGACGCATTGATGGCCGCGGTCCGCGTGCCTCTCGAGTTCGGAACATCGTTTGGCGCAACCGCCTGCGAAATCGCAGGAGTAACACCGACGTTTGGCGCAATCGTAATCGACGAAATCTCCGAGTTGTTGAAAATCGTTGATTGCAAACGCCGGTAGATCGCGACAACTTCGCGTTTCTTGACACTCTCTAAGCCCATTCGCATAATGCAATCCCCATGCGGATGTGGCGGAACTGGCAGACGCGCAGGTCTCAGAAGCCTGTGATGGTG
>JBDUCB010000037.1:0-2558 GCA_040003695.1 bacterium | reverse complement strand
ATGAAACGTTGCCCAAGTTGTAATCGCACCTACACCGATGCGTCACTTAACTTTTGTCTGGAAGACGGCACGCCACTCGTAGCTGAAACCGCCCCTGGCGCGGATCCAAACGCGACCGTTAGATACACAATCCGCGATACCAAGCCGCCGGCAACCGAGATCTATCCTTCATTTCCGCCGGCCGGCACGCCGCCTCCTGAACCTTCGCGACCGGCTGCTCCAATATCACAACCACCCGCACCTGTATCACAAGCGCAGCAATGGGCGCCGTTGCCCGTATCGGTTCCCGGCCCGCTGCCACGAAAGAAATCGAATGCGATCTGGTGGATTGTTGGTGGCGCAGTCATTGTTGGCGTCATCGCCATTGGCCTGGTCGTCATGCTGATAGTGCTGGCGAGCATGAATTCGAATACGAACAACAGCAATAACTCAAATACAAATTCGCGCGTCACCAACCGGAACACGAATGCCAACGCAAACACAAACGGCGCAAACATAAATTCCGATGTGAATCTGCCGTCGCTTGTTAGCGATGATTTCTCGGAAGCAAAATGGGGTACCGGAAACTTTTCGTTTGGCGACATCTGGTACGAGAACGACGAGTACCACATGCGCTCCAAAGAGAAGACCTATCTCGTCATGTACGCACCGACTGCTGAATACAACACCGGCAATGCCAACGTTAAGGTGACTGTGCGCAGCGTCGACGGCACCGCTCCGGCTACCGGCTACGGTTTAATTGTGCACGGCGAAAAATCGAAGGCTGGTGAGTTGGAAGATTACGGGCTCTTGATCGACAGCAGCGCCGATCCCAAATACGCAGTTATCAAACATAAGGGCGGCGAGCAGACGACCGTTGTGCCATGGGCAGAGTCGAGTACCATTCGCACCGGCACCAGCACGAATCAGCTCGAAGTGCGCGCGCGCGGTGCTGAACTTTCGTTCTACATTAACGGCCAGTACGTTGATAAGATCACGGATGCGGACAACTTCAAGCGCGGCTTAGCCGGCTTTTACACCAGCGGCACAACCGAAGTGGGCTTCGACGATCTCGAGATCAAACGCTGAACGCCGTCCAATGTCCAACGTCCAAGGTCCAACGTCCAATGCCTAAGCTCAACTAGTTCAGAGTACAAGCTTCAGCTTGTGTGACATCCCAAACGAACAACCTAAAGGTTGGACTCTAAACTGCTTGTTCGACATTGGAGTTTGGACTTTGGACTTTGGACCTCGTCGCAGACGTTGGACTTTGGACTGGACTTTGGACCTCGTCGCAGACGTTGGACTTTGGACGTTGGACTTTGGACCTGGTTTTAAGTCATGCAAGTCAACTTAAGAGTATTAGCCGGCCCATACAAAGACCGCGTTTTTTGCTTTACTCAGCCTGACACTTTTCTTATCGGCCGCACGGCGGATTCGCATCTTTATCTTCCCGACGACCGCTTCTTTTCTCGGCATCATTGCCTGCTCGAAATTTCCCCGCCCCACTGTCTATTGCGTGATTTGGGATCCACCAACGGAACTTTCGTGAACGGCAAAAAAGTCGCGACCGCGGAATTGGAAAACGGAGACAAAATTCAGGGTGGTGAAACTGTCTTGCTGGTTGAGGTTCTATCCGGCGAGACAGCGGAATCATCGCCGCAACACCCCAATTCCGGAAAGCCCGTCGTAGTTGCCGTACAGTGCTTGAACTGCGGCCGCAGCGAAGAAGCGCAGGTTGCCACTTCGGACGAGCACTTAACTTTTCTATGTGAAGACTGCCGCGCGGAATTGAGAAACACGCCGCAGCCGATTCCCGGTTACGAGATGGTTCGCGTTCTCGGCCGCGGCGGCATGGGTTGTGTGACCCTCGCGCGGGATCAAAAAAACGGCCGGGCCGTGGCCATTAAGACGCTGTTGCCGGAGTTTGCCGTGAGCGATAAAGCGATGCGTCGCTTCATGCGCGAGGTGGACGTGGCAGCGGCACTTAAGCATCCGAATATCGTCGAGTTCATCGATCGCGGCGTGCATAACGGCGTGGTCTATCTGGTAACGGAATTCGTCGACGGCGCAGACGCGGCCAAGCTCGCCGACTCGCGCGGCGGTCGACTGCCGCCGCAAGACACTATCTCAATCATCACGCAGGCGCTCGATGCGCTGTCTCACGCGCACCACCATGGCTATATCCATCGCGATATTAAAGATCAAAACATTCTGGTGCGTCGTTTGGGAGATGATCTATCAGCGAAGTTAACCGACTTTGGACTGGCAAAGAGCTTCGCGCAATCAGGCATGAGTGGCGTGACCATGGCAGGCGAGATGGCCGGCACGCTCGCTTACATGCCGCCAGAGCAACTAAAAAACTTTCGCGACGTGAAGCCGCAGTCAGACCTCTACGCAGTTGGCATGACAGCCTACAGCTTGTTCAGCGGCAAACTGGCATTGAACATCGGCCGCAAGACCAGTATGTCGGAAACGATAAAAGCGATCTTTGAGCAACCGGCAATTCCCTTGCGCGAGCGCATGCCTGAGTTATCCGCAGCCATTTGCGAGATCGTGGATCGCGCGCTGGTTAAAGA
>JBDUCB010000435.1:0-2564 GCA_040003695.1 bacterium | reverse complement strand
TTAACGGTTGTCAGCGACGGCAGGCGATGAAAGATCGCGCCGAAAGTTTTTAACTTCAGTGCCCGTTCCTGTAACAGATACATTACGCTGGCGACGAACACGACAAAGAAGGCGGCATAGGCAAAGAACAACAGCGTGGTATGGACCGGAAAAAGCCACGTGTCTCTAACAGCAATTGTGTTCGTCGTAGTTTCGGTAACCGAGCGTGTGATCGTCGCGATGAAAACTAAAAATGAGACGAGCGGCAATATAAAAGTGCCCAGGGGTCGGGCGCGATAGCGATAAAGAATGAGCGAGTAACTGGCGACCAACGTCCAGGCGAGAAAGGAAAGAGTTTCCCGCAGGTAGAAAAGCGGATAGTGCCCGTCAATCACCCAATCGGCAGCTAAGGCGACTGTGTGTAACAAAAAGCCGGCAGCCATGGCCAATTCAGAGATGCGCTGTAACGCGCGGCGTTTGTTAATAAACGCGAGCACGGCATGAATCGCGGCAACAACATAGGCGGCCAGAACGGCCAGCAATAGGGATCTCATTGCTTAAAGGCGAGCAATGGTAATTCTAGTTTATGAGTGCATGCAGCAGCAAGCATGGCTGGCTGATGAATCAGGCAAAGATTGCGGTAATCGAATGGCAACCGTTATTCTGAGGATACACATCGTAGCAGCATCTCGTCCGCGTATCATGTTCCTCGGAAAACTCGAATGCAGCCGTTCAAACAAACTCTATTGGTCCGACTTTTCATCATTCTTTCGATCTGTCTGACGACGGCTGTGGGCTTCAGCCCGGTGCAAACGCGACAGCGAAACAAAACAAAGGCGTCGCTCCCACAGCCGGTCAAAACCTCCACCAAACAACAGCCATCAGCTAGTCCGGCGCCAGCCGATGATCAGCGCCAGGTTGAGACGGTCAAGATCGACACCAATCTGGTAACAGTGCCGGTTGTGGCTACCGACACGGACGGACGGCGTGTTCCAGATTTACGCCAGGAGGAGTTTTCCGTTGCGGAAGATGGTGACAAGCAGGAGATCGCGCTTTTCGCAACCACACGCCTGCCGGTTCACGTCGTGTTATTGCTTGATACCAGCGCCAGCACGAAAGACAAACTCGAGATAATTCAGGCAGCGGCCGTTGCCTTCGTTGAGAAACTGGAAGCCGCCGATCGTGTAAAAGTGATCTCATTCGACAGTAAGGTTCATGATCTGGGAGGCTTCTCGAATGATCATGCAACACTAAAGACGGCTATTTACAAGACCACGCCGGGCGAGGGAACTAAACTCTACGATGCTATCGAGCTCGCGTTGTCGTCACTGCGCAGAATCGAAGGACGAAAAGCTATTGTTCTTTTTAGCGATGGTGTCGACTGGCACAGCGATCAAGCTTCTGACTACTCGACTCTTCGCTGGCTGGAAGAGGAGGGGGTCACCGTTTATCCGATACGCTACGACACGCGCGCGCAGGCAGAGCGTATTGCGCGCCAGGGCGGTGAGGAAGACACGACGGAACTGCCGACGATTGATGTCATTCGCAAATCAACTGGCGGTACAACCGAGCCAACATTTCCCAGTGACGACGATCCGCGTGATGGTCCACCGCCGGGCCAGCCAAGCAAGACTGGACCGCTCGGCCTGCCAACTGCGGCGGAAATTCTGCGACGAAGCCGAACGCGCCAGCCCGGCGACCCGGCACCTCCAATGCCGCCAGACCCACACCGTAAGCAAAAAGGCGAAACCGAAAGACGCGGGCGCCACGGCGGTGATCCAATCAGCGAAATGATGGACCGGCTTTACGTCGTTGCTGACAAATATCTAAATGATCTCGCTGACAATTCCGGCGGCACCGTGTTAAGAGTTGATGACCTTTCAACGCTGCCCGATGCTTTCGCGAAGGTTGCAGCCGAACTTCAAACGCAGTACATCATCGGATACTACCCAACCAACAAAACTCACGATGGCGAGTATCGAAATATTAATGTCAGCAGCAGCCGCCCGAAGGTGGTAATCCGTGCCCGCCCCGGATACCGCGCACCCGCCGGCAACTAATCTCAGACGTTGTCGCTTACGGCTTGGCCGTTTGCTGCGCGCCAAGTCTTTGACTTGCGGGCCTGGCCTCCCGTGTTTTTTCTGGTTCCCCGACCCATTCGCAGTCAGAGACCCCTCAATGATTAGTTGACGCTTCCGCGGCAAGTCAAAGACTTGCCGCGCACCGAACGGCAGAGCTACAACAGTCCGCCGAAAATCCCATGTAGTTTTGAGTGCATCATTATCCACACACCGGTTTCTTGTTCGCCGCAGCTCACTCATGCTAGTTTTCCCGTGCCTAAAATTTGAGCAAAGTTGAATTCATCCGGAAAGGCAGCATAACCAGTTGGCGAAGCCAACGAAATATTTGTAGCCCACCGCGCAAGCTGTGGGTAAACAAATGTCTATCGACAAAAGCCCCAAAAGGGGGCGACATCTGATTTGATGTTGCGACTGCCCGTCCAGATTATGTCGCTCGCATTCGCGAGCTCTGGGTTCAATGGGAAACACTTACCCACAGCTCGCGCTGTGGGCTATTGATATGCC
>JBDUCB010000167.1:0-27820 GCA_040003695.1 bacterium | reverse complement strand
GATTACGATCTGCCACGGCCAATCATTCGTACCGGCGACCAAAGTCTGCGGCCGTTCTTTGGTGTCGCTACGGCAGGGTTTCTCGGTGCGCAATCGCGACCAATCACCGCAATTGGAAATGCCGGCTACCTTCAACTTCGCGAGTCTTCGGCGCGCTCACTATTTCGTGCGCTGACTTTCCGCGGTCAGTTGCGTCGCAAGTTTGGGCAATTCGACGCGTTTTACACCTTGTCGAAGAACTTGGATAGCGACTCCACTGAACGTGGCGCCAGCTTCGCTTCCTACGACAACGCCTATGACCTCAGAAATGAATACAACTATGGCGCATTGGATCGCCGGCATATAGTGGCTATCAGCACGGTGATTCACGCTCCTTTCGGATTTGAGATTGGCGCCAACAGCCGCTTCGCATCAGCCGCTCCGCTTGAAGTGAGCGTGAGTGGTATTGTCGCCCCGCCAGGATTCGTTCCGGCCGGCCTTCCAGCCGGCGGGACGATAAGCGCGTCGGATCTAAATGCAGCGTACGCGGCGACTGTTACGCTCTTCCCGCTCCGAGGCGGAGGCTGCGCCTCCCAACCCGCCGTTGTGTGCACTTCTTCGACGACCGGGGACCTTAACCAGGATGCAGGCAACTTTGACGATCGACCTTATACGGCGCCTGGAGTTTCACAATTGCGAAACTCTTATCGCAACCGGCCGACCAAGAACGTCGACTTGCGCATTCAGCGGAACTTCACTTTCGGCGAGAGGGTTCAAATCGCTCCGTCGGTTGAGTTCTTCAACTTGTTTGACTTCCAGAATATTCAGTTCGCTTCAACCAGGGTGCTTAACTATGGCAACCCCGGCGTTAACGAGAAAACGGGAGCCGTGTTGGGGGCATCGAACGTGGATTTTCTAAAGCTTCGTGACACCAAGGGCAACCTGATCCTTAATAACAGTCCCGGGAGCCCGTTCCAGGTCCAGTTCGGACTGCGCTTGAAATTCTAACCATCTGCCGAGGGGTAGATTCACCGAAGGGTGCGTTGTGTAAGCAGCGCGCCCTTTTTCTCAGTCCGGCTGAATTTGAATCTCAAAACCTGGCGAATCGACCGGCAGCAACAAGCTTGCGAAACCCATCACCTCTGCAGAACCAGCGAAATAGTTAGCAAAACCGTCCGTTTCTGCGGGCTATGGCTTGTCGGTCTTCTTGCCGGCGACGATTTTTCTGGCCCGTTTACTAAGGTTTTTGCTAGTATGTGAGTGCCTGCTCAGGCCTGCCTCGATTTTCCGATCTCCTTCTACAAGACGTAAATGCCACAAAGACACTCGATTAGTTTGCTTGAGGCTTCGCCCGAAGAATCTCTGCTGGTGGCTCAGCCGAAAAGCGATCAAATGCTGGGACACGCTTTCGATGCGTTGCCCGATGGCGCTTTTCTGTTTGGAAGTGACCGCAGCTTAATTAAAGGGAATGCGAATGCTGCGCAATTACAAAGCGGCGATTTGGCTGCCGGTCGCTTGTGCTGCGAAATGTTTTGGCGCGTCGAGGGAGCGGATGGCTGCGTGGTTGATCGTGCGATTGAGAGTGGCGAAAAAGTTGAAGTTGAAATTCAATCCGGATCGGAACAAAGTAATTCGATTTCCATTATTGTAGCTCCACTCGATGATGACGACGGAGCCCGAGGCGCTCTTGTCATTGCGCGAGATATTTCCGACTTGCGACGCGCGGAAGCAGAAGCCATCGCGCACAAATCGTTTATCGCCAGCATCGCGGATCGGACCCCTGACGAAATTTATGCTCTCGACGCTGAAGGTAGTATCACCTGGATGAATGAGCGCGCCGAGGCTCTTAAGCCTGTGACAATTGCGGGAGGCCGCTTCCTCGACATCCTCTCACCCGAATCGAGAGATGCGGCCGAACAGAATCTCCGGCGCACGCTGGCCGGGAACGACAGCGAATGTGAAGTGCGCGTGCTTCATACTGAAGGTCCCATTCGTTATGCCGAAGCTCATACATCGCCACTTTGGAAAGACGGCGAGATCGATGGAGTCCTGGTTTTCCTCCGCGACGTAACCGAACGCAAGCGCGAACACGAATTGATGGCCCAGTCTGATAAATTACGCGCAGTCGGCGAGCTGGCCGCGGGCGTGGCCCATAATCTGAACAATTCATTGACCGTAATCCAGGGTCGAGCACAGTTGCTTTTGCGCAACGCTGCCGATGAGACAAGTGCGAAAAGTTTGGAAGTAATTACCAACGCTGTCGAGGATGGCACCAAGACACTGCGCCGGATTCTCGAATTTGCGCGCCGTGATTCCGTTAGCGAATTTGCTCCGGTTGAATTGGGTTATTTGATCACTTCAAGTGTCGATATTGCCCGCCCGAAATGGCAAAGCAAATCTCGCAAAGGCACGATTGACTTGAAGATCGAGTCCAACACGCCGGTCTATGTTATGGGCGAACAAGCTGAGTTGCGCGAAGTGATGCTCAATCTTATTTTCAATGCCGTCGATGCGATGCCGGAAGGCGGCACTATGGAAATCGGCGCGCGCGCTGAACTCGAATGCGGCTGTTTCTGGGTTGCGGACACTGGTTGCGGCATGTCGCCGGAAACTGCGTCGCGCATCTTCGAGCCTTTCTTTACCACCAAGGGGAAACTCGGTAGTGGTCTGGGACTGTCTGCTTCACATGGAATCATCACCCGCCATAAAGGCGAGATCTTTGTGGTGAGTGAACCCGGTGAGGGTACGCGCTTCGAAGTCAGACTGGCAATCTGCGAAAGGACCGACAGGTTTATTAAGAAGAGCGAAACGCCCGACGAAGCGCCTGAGATTACTTAAAAAGCCATTACCTGCCATCGTTCCACCGCTCTTATCTTGTCCTAAGATCAAGCATCAGGGTCTGCGAAACATACAGAGCCACCACCTACATTTTTCGCTGCTTTTCCCGTCTCCGGCCGTAAATCGTCCGAAAAAGTGAGCAGAAAACGAATCTCGACGCTCGGGGAACGCTCGTTGCAGTTGGGACCTCGTCGGGATACGAACTTCGGGAAGGAGGCTGCTTAATGGGTTTACCAAATCGAGACGAAATCAAAGGAAAATTTGACCAGGCGAAAGGTGAGGCGAAAGAAACTGTGGGCCGTGCATTGGATGATCGGCAACTCGAAAACGAGGGCCGTGACGACGAGGCGGGTGGCAAGGTTCGCGAAGGATTCGGAACTGCTCGCCGCAAGGTTGGAGAAGCGATCGAAGATATTGGCGAATCGGTTCGCAAATAATTTTCACGGTCCCCAAGCGGCCGCCCGCTTGGACTAATTGTCACCTCAGCTAACAAAGGCTTACGGCGCGGGAGCGTCGTAAGCCTTCTTTTTATTTGTAGGACAGACATTCTTGTCTGTCCTTTGTGGTTCGAGGTCACGGACTAACAGAAAACTTACTCAGTCCGCACGTGTTCACCGCCGATAGCTTCGAGCAGCTCCTCCAGTTTATCAATTTCCTCTTCCGACTTCGCCTCGATGCCCAACAGAATGCCGCCACCACGTAGTCCCGCTTCGTAAACCTTCGCGCGATATTCCGGGATGCCGGCGCCGATCAGTGCGCCAATGACACCGCCGGTTGCTCCGCCCGCTCCTGCGCCTGCTAAGGCAGCGGCAATCGGACCAGCGATTACCAGATTAATGCCGGGAAGTAATATCGTGCTGCCGACAGCGACGATCGCCGCGAGCACTGCACCAACAACGCCCCCAACAGCACCACCGATGCCGGCGCCATCTGCCGCGTGTGTTCGTGTCTGCAGTGCAAACTCCTTGCTCTGGGTCGCGTCGGACATCATCACACTGATGTCATCACGCGTGTATCCACGCTTCATGATTGCGTCAACCGCCGCTTCCGCAGCCAACCTGTTTTTGAAAAGACCTGTTACCAATTTTGATTTTGCCATAAACGCCTCCTTCAGTTTCCGACGACAACTTCGACTTTTCTCAAGGGAGAAATATTTTTAAATGGCAATGACTGTGCCGGGTTTCGCAGCCGCGCTTTGCTAAGTGTTTATGGAAAAGGCGGCGAGGCCCTAGGCGGTAAGCAAACAGCGGCGAGGTTTGCTGTTTCGCTTCGGTACGCGGTTGTCGTCGTTAGGATCCTACGCAGGACCGCCTGGCTATGGCTGTCGCGACGGTTCTTGTGTAAATTCCAAGCGCTCTTTATCTCGGAAGTTAAAAGAATAAGCACGCTTTGAGAATTCTACAGATTAGTTCAGCCCAATCGCTTGGTGGTGGCGAGCGCCACTTGGCGGACCTTGCGAACAATCTCGTTGATCGGGGCCACGAAGTCTTTGTCGCACTACGGCCGCACTCTGCTTTGAAAGATGAGCTGCAGCGAGTTCCGAAAGGAAACCTAACGACGCTGTCATTGCGGAATTCGCTCGACGTAAAGAGCGCGCGGGATCTGGCGCGGCTGGCGCGCAAAAACAATATCCAAGTAATTCATGCGCACATGGCCCGCGATTATCCGCTAGCCGCTTACGCTGTCGGCCAAAATCCAACCGCACGACTGATAGTTACACGGCACGTTCTCTTCGCTTTGAACCGGCTACATCGAATCACTCTTCGCAAAGCCGCGCGCATCATTGCCGTCTCCCAGGCCGTAGCGGCGCAGCTTCGCGCCGACAAAGTTGTGCCGCCGGAAAAGATAAGCGTGGTGCTGAACGGAATTGACGCGAACCGCTTCGTGCTGGCGCGTGAACAGTTCAACCGTCAGGAATTTCTTAGGAACTGGAAACTGCTCACATCTGCCAGGTTGGTGGGAACAGTCGGTGAGTTGACCCCATTGAAGGGCCACGAGGACTTCTTGCGCGCCGCGGCTCAAATTTCAAAGCAGCTACCTGATTGCCATTTCATAATCGCCGGCATCGATCACTCACAGGACGGCAGAAATGAAGCCGAAATCGAAAAACTTATCGACGCGCTTGATTTGCGACAGCGTGTACGCCGAGTGAAGTGGCTCGACGATCTCGCACAACTCTACTGTGCTCTTGACGTCTTTGTTTCCGCGTCGCACACCGAGTCTTTTGGCCTCGCGATCGTTGAAGCCATGGCCAGCCGCACCCCGGTCGTAGCAACCGAAACCGAGGGCGCACGTGAGATTATTCGACCTGGACAAACTGGACTGTTGACTCCAATCAGCAATGCGGATGAATTATCAGCGGCTATTCAGTCGCTGTTGAAAGACGATGCAATCAGGTCGCGGATTGCAGAGGCGGGCCAAAAAGATGCAATGGCGAGGTTCAGCATTCAGCGAATGGTTGATGAAACTGAAGAAATTTACCGCGCCGCTCTTCAGGAAAGGTAAACGACTGCTGCGCGCGAAAGAAGGTTCCCTAGTCCGCGAAGGCAGACTCACTGCTTTCTGCTTCCCGTCACCGGTCTCCGGTCACCTGTCACCCGTCCCCCGTCTTCTTTCGCCCTTTGCTCTTTACGACAATGCAAAGACTCTTGTATTCTGTCCGCTCCCGACCCTCGCAAACGCGCCCTCAGTCGGCCTTGTGCCCCATGGAATCCGAACGAAAGACTCGCAAAAGCAGGATTGATCCTCAATTGAAAAGCCTCGGCTGGACGGTTGTCCCGTTTGAACCAAACTGTCCGCTCAGTTCTTACAAAAATTGCGCCATCGAGGAATACCCCACTGACAACGGCCCGGCAGATTACGCTCTTTGCCTAGACGGTCACATTTTGGGAGTAATCGAAGCGAAGAAACTCACCCTGGGACCTCAAAACGTTCTCACCCAGGCCCAACGCTATTCGCGCGGACTCATCACGAGCCTCTTGAATTACGACGGCTTCCGCGTTCCATTTGCTTTATTCAACTAACGGTGAAGTGATCTGGTTTCACGATGTGCGTCACAAGCTGAGCCGGTCACGCAAGGTCAATCAGTTCCACACGCCCGCCGCACTTCGCGACATGTTGGAGCGAGACTTCGACAACGCAATTGATTGGCTGGAAACTCATCCCAATAACCATCACTGGCTATGCTGAGCAAAGCCGACTGCAATACGCCAAACAGCGGTAAAGGTGTGAATGGTGAATGGATCAGAGCAATGATAAGTGACAAGTGAGGGGTCGCGGGTGACGGGTGACAGGTGACAGGTGACGGATGACAGGTGACGTGACAGGTGACGTGACAGGTCTGGCGAATCTGGTTTGGACAGCTACGGCTGAACCTTCTCAGTCCGGTGCTGAATGATTTCGGCGAGGGCTCGCAAAGCCTGGTTCACCGATTCCGAATCCGGGAAAACCTGCGCTACATCAGGGTCGAGCACTATCACACTGCTGCCCTTCGGAAAACGTGAGACGTATTTGCCGCGCACACCACCGCTGAAGTCATATTCATCCAACATCTCTGGGTCACTCTCTTTATTCAGTTCCTGATTCATAGTTCTTCCTTTCCCTGGGCGTGGCTAATCGCGCGTTTATTAGGCGTATTCTATCACCTCGATCCGAATGAACCACGACCAAATGACGTTGCTGGTATGACACGCCAGTTATGACGAGACGATTTTCATCTTGAGAATGCAACGGGTCAGGAACGGTAATTGACAGCGGGTCGAAAAACACGGTCGCCGCCTCGGCGAACGAGACGCCATGCTTGAGGAGATTTTTCTCGGCTTTGTCGGAGTCCCATTCAAACTCTGTCTGCATTTATTTGCTTTCAAAACAGTCATCAACACGGTCTGGAACTTACTTTCTCCTCTTTTGAATAGCAGATTTTCGCTTGAGGCCTTGGTATCTCACGTTGCCGGGGAGTTTGGCTGGCAGGTCCAGTTCGTCATCCACAATGTCTTCCATGTGGACGCCGGCGATGTGCGCATATTGTAGCAAGACTGGCAGAGGAGGCTCAGCCTCTCCTAACTCAAACTCCGAAATTCTTCGGTAATCGATCGATTCTTCAAAACCTAAGCGTCGAAGTAGCTCGGTCTGAGAGAGGCCAAGGGCAGTTCGAATCTGTAAAAGCTTCCCAGACAAACGTTCCGGCTTCATGCGCGCCTTTCGTCCCATCAAGAGTCGCCTCCTGATGGAAAAGTTGCGCAACGATCCTTGCCTATATCCCTAATTAGAGATATACTGCTCTGCCGTAATCGATTCGCCGTGAGTAGGAACCTTCCATGCTCAACGGCGATGCTCATTACTCGTGCACGTGGGAGTTTGAGCTACGCATTTGGCCGTTGCTGATTTTCAAAGACTAGAGCGCGAGAGAGCATATCAGAAGCAGTTCCGGTTTGTTCACCCGTTTTTCGCAGGGCAAGCTCGTGGTTCCTCTGTGCGTCCTCCGTGTTCTCTGTGCCTCCGTGGTAAACAAGAGTTAGGAAGTAACTCACCACAGAGCCACAAAGAACACAGAGATTTAACAGAGAGGTAAGAAACGTCCTGGATAAACCGCTCGTCACTGATCACCCGCTGACTTAATTCATCACCCGCGTAACCGAAGCCGCTGACTTTGATCACCCTTTTCAGGAAGTACTGAGTACTGAGTGCTGAGTGCTGAGTACTGCGTAACCCGCTGACTTAATCCATCACCCGCGTAACCGAAGCCGCTGACTTTGATAACCCGTTTTCTGGAGGTTCAAGTTATGCAGGCTCCTATGTGTCTGCGCGCGACGGAATCAACGTTCCGACTCTTGTACCTCGGCTCTGATCTGGAGTTGATAGCGGCGCTCCAGAAAGTGCTGACCAAACCCGATTACCGGCTGGTGGCTTGTTCGGATCGTGAGAGCGTCATCCTGTTTCTCAAAAGTGAGATTCCGTATCATCTGCTAATTGATTGATCTCGAATGGCGAGGTACGGAGGGTTTAAAACTGGCGCAGCTCGCGCATTCGCTAGGGCATCGCGAGCAGATGGCGATTATCTTGGTGGCAGCAAACGAATTAAGCCGGCGCACGCAAGCCTCAGCGCGCAAAGCCGGCGTGAACGAGTGCGTGCTGAAGACACCGGACATGGCTGGAGTGACGGAAGCTATCAAGCGGTTGGTGACGGGTGACAGGTGACAGGAAGAGAAAAGCCGTGAACCGAGAACCGGGAATCGTGAATCGAAAAGGCAAAGAGCAAATGGCGAAAGAAGGCTGGCTAAAAAAGTCGGACCTAAGTCTGCGGTTTCAGCTAGCGTTGGCAGTGATTAGTCCATCGATCTTGGCGGCTAGGATGAAATCGCTTTCGGTCAGACCGTCGATCTTGTGTGTCCAGATAGTTATCTCGGCGCGACCCCAAGCGAAACAGATGTCCGGATGATGCCACTGTTCTTCTGCAAGTTTGCCCACGCGGTTAACAAACTCAAGTGTCTTGGCAAAGTCGCCAAATTTGTATTCTTTACGCAGGTGATGTTCTTTTATAACTTCCCATCCCTCAATTTCAGTTTGCAGCTTTGTAAGCTCCTCCCCTTTTAGTGGAGGCACACCGCCGCGACAGGGAACGCAATCTCGACTCGCCAGGTTACTCATTCATTTTCTCCTGAAGAGAATTTCACGTGATTATTCTACACTTCGCTTCGATTCAACGGGAGCGTCCCCGGCCGGTAACAGACCTGTTGCGTCAACACACTGCGCGGTTCTATCAGCCGTCCGCTGGCGCGGACTTGTTCGTTGATTACAACCTTGCTCCCAGCACTGAAGTGCTGGGCTAGTTTCATTCGTCCGCTGAGCGGACTTATCCAATTGCTATTTGGGGAAAGCCGTTACACCACTGTGGCCCCATTCGCGATTTCACGACTTGCTAAGAGACGCGCGCAGCGGATAGTCTTAAGGCTAAGCCTTCAGCAATAAACAAAAACTTTCGTTTGCGGGGCAGCAAGTATCGCGCGCATTGACAAACTTGCTGCGCGGGGAGGTTTCGTGGCAGTCATCCGTTCTTTCCGAGCATTGCGTCCGCCCGCCGAGCGTGTGAAAGAAGTAGCCAGCGTGCCTTATGACGTCGTTAACACCGCCGAGGCGCGCGCGCTTGCGGCGGACAATCCGTTCAGCTTCCTGCATGTCTCGCGGCCCGAGATTGACTTGCCTGATGGCACGGATCCTTATTCGGATCAGGTGTATCGCAAAGCTCTGGATAATTATGAGCGACTAACCAAAGAGTGCCCGCTGGAAACAGAAGATGTGCCAAGCATCTATCTTTACCGCCAGATCATGGGCGAGCACGAACAGATTGGCGTGGTAGCGTGTTGCTCTATTGATGAATACGATCAGGACATAATTCGCAAGCACGAACGAACCCGTCGCGATAAAGAGGACGATCGCACCCGCCACATGTTGGTGTTGCGCGCGCAAACTGGCCCAGTGTTTTTGACTTACCGGGCCAGCCGTGACATCGACACGATGGTGATGGAAACGACAATGGCGAACGCTATTTTCGATTTCATCGCTGACGATGGCGTCGAACATACGGTTTGGCGTGTGCCGGATGCGGTGCGCTTTGTGCAGGCATTTCGCGACATTCATTTTCTTTACATTGCCGACGGGCACCACCGCGCTGCCAGCGCCGCGCGCGCGCGGGCCGAGTTGAAAGAACAAAGCTTCGGACACACAGGCGACGAAGAGTACAACTTCTTTCTGGCGGTGATGTTTCCGGATGATCAGTTGCAGATACTGCCCTACAACCGAGTGGTCCGCGATCTGAATGGGTTATCGCGCGACGAGTTTCTCGCTGCGGTGCGCAAGAATTTTGAGGTTACCGAAGGTGGGACCGCTTCACCCGACAACCGCGGCAAGTGGGGCATGTATCTGGATAGACACTGGTATACGCTTAGTCCGGCTGCCGGTTTGCCTGAGCCACAGGGAACCGTCGCATCGCTTGATGTCAGCGTTCTCCAGGACCGGCTATTGGACCCTATACTCGGCATAAAGGATGTGCGCGCTGACAAGCGCATTGATTTCATCGGTGGCGTTCGCGGCAGCGAGGAATTAGAGAAGCTGGTCAATGATGGCAAGGCGGCGGTGGCTTTTTCATTACATCCGACAACGATTGAAGAACTGCTGCGCGTGTCGGACGCCGGCGAAATCATGCCGCCAAAATCAACCTGGTTTGAGCCGAAACTGCGTGACGGCTTGTTGATTCATACGATTTAGTTAGTTGTTAGTAGTTAGTTGTCAGTGGTCAGCAGCAAAACTCTCTGTGGCAGCTTTGTCGCCTGAGATAACACTCATCGCTGCCCGTACAACAACTGACAACTGACCACTAACAACTGACGCTTTATGCATATTTTAATCGCTGACAAATTCGAACAATCAGGCCGCGACGGTTTGGCAGCGCTGGGCTGCGAAGTTTCCTATCAACCGGATCTAAAAGACGAGGCGCTGGTTGAAGCTGTCGCAAAAGACGCGCCCGATGTGCTAGTAGTCCGTGGGACGAAAGTCAGCGAGAAGATGCTGGCGGCGGGACCAATCAAATTGGTTGTCAGAGCGGGCGCCGGCTACAACACGATCGATGTTGCCGCCGCATCCCGGCGGGGGATTTATGTTTCTAACTGCCCCGGCAAGAATTCGATTGCCGTTGCCGAGTTGGCTTTTGCTTTGATGCTGGCGCTCGGTCGACGTATTGCCGATAACGTTATCGCCTTGCGTGGCGGCCAATGGAACAAGAAAGAGTTTTCAAAGGCGCGCGGATTGTTTGGGCGCACGTTGGGGTTGATCGGCGTCGGAAAGATTGGTCAGGAAATGATCCCGCGAGCGCAAGCTTTTGGCATGCCCGTGATTGCCTGGAGCCGCAGCCTGACGCGGGAGCGCGCTGCTGAACTCGGTGTAGAGTTCAAAGCCACACCCGCCGACGTTGCACGCGAAGCCGATGTTGTCAGCGCGCATCTCGCACTTAATTCGGAAACTAAAGGACTGCTTGGTGCTGAGTTTTTCGCAGCCATGCGACCGGGTGCATACTTCATTAACACAGCGCGCGGCGAAGTTGTTGATCAGGCTGCGCTGGTCGAGGCAATGAGAGCGCGCGGCATTCGTGCTGGGTTGGACGTGTACGCCGGCGAGCCTACTTCCGCAACGGGTGAGTTTACGGAGGCAATCGCGCAGGAGCCGAACCTATACGGCACGCACCACATTGGCGCTTCAACTGACCAGGCGCAGGAGGCGATTGCCGCGGAAACCGTGCGCATCGTGCGGGAGTTTAAGAAAACGGGACGAGTGCCAAACGTCGTGAATCTCGCGCGGCAAACACCGGCGACGCATCGGCTGGTCGTTCGCCACCTTGATCGTCCGGGAGTGTTGGCCATCGTGCTCGACGCTATCAAGGGGGAACACATCAACGTACAGGAGATGGAGAACATCGTGTTCGATGGCGCGGAAGCCGCGGTCGCGCGCATTAATTTGGATAATGCACCGTCACGCGACATGCTCAATCGCTTGCAGAAGACAAATTCCGACATCATCGAACTTGATTTGCTTCAATTGAACGAGAAATGAATGCAAGCCTAATCACCGGCGCCTCGAGTGGCATTGGCGAAGTTTTTGCCCGCCGGCTAGCTGCGCGCGGCCGCAACGTTTTGCTGGTTGCACGCTCAGAAGAAAAACTGATCACGCTGTGCAACGAGCTCGGCCGCTCAAACAGCATCCGCGCTCAATACGTCGCGCTCGATCTCAGCCGTCCGGAATCTCCGGCGCGGCTTTATGAAGAAGTGGAAAAACGAGGCTTGTCGATCGACTTGCTGGTCAACAACGCCGGCTTCGGATCGTTTGGCGATTTCAGCAAGGCGGATCTAGAACGCGAACTGAACATGATCGATCTGAACATCAAGGCGTTAGTGGAACTCACCTATCGATTTTTGAAACCCATGCGGGAGCGCAAACAAGGGGCGATCATCAACGTGGCTTCAACCGCAGCTTTTCAGGCAGTGCCGTTCATGGGAACTTACGCCGCGACCAAAGCGTTCGTGCTCTCCTTTTCCGAAGCGCTGTGGGAAGAGAACCGGCCGTTTGGAATCAACGTCATGGCGCTGTGCCCGGGCGTTACTGAGACGAATTTTTTCGAAGCGGCGCGTGGCCAGAAACCGCCCGCGCGCGCTGCGCAAACGCCGGAAGAAGTGGTAGACACAGCACTGCGAGGACTCGCCCGCGGCAAGAGCCACATTATTTCCGGGTGGGCCAACCGGGCCATGATGGAAGCGGAGAGGCTGGCCCCACGTTCGCTGGTGACACGTATGGCGGGCCGTATGATGCGCGGCGAGTACGACAAATAGAGCGGGATTCCAGCAGTTCAGAGTACAACCTTCAGGTTGCTAATAATCGCAAGGATTCAACGAGTTCAGAGTACAACCTTCAGGTTGCCGTTTCGCTGGCCAGAGCGTCAAACTAAAGTTTGTACTCTGAACTTCTAAAGCAATCGCGGAGAATAGAATGGACGAAAGAATTTTTAACTTCAGCGCCGGACCAGCGGTTCTGCCTGTGCCCGTTTTGGAATTAGCCCAGCGCGATCTGCTGAGTCTTCCCGGTGTCGGCATGTCGGTGATGGAGATCAGTCACCGCTCAAAAACCTTCGATGAGATTTTCGCGAAAGCCAAGGCGGGCTTGCGAGAGCTGCTTGGCATACCGACAAACTATCATGTGCTCTTTTTACAAGGCGGCGCGAGCCTGCAGTTTTCAATGGTGCCGATGAATTTCCTTTCGGCTGAAACGAGCGCGGATTACGTAATCACGGGCAGTTGGGGAAAGAAAGCGCTGAAGGAAGCGAAACGATCCGGCGGCGTGAACGTGGCCGCGACGATGGCAGACGGAGGGTTCACTTGTGTTCCTGCCACTGACGAACTGAAATTGGATCCGAAGGCTGCGTACGTTCACATAACTACGAACGAAACGATCGAAGGCGTTGAATGGAAACAGGAGCCTGAGGTTGGAGATGTACCTTTGGTGGCCGACGCTTCGTCTGACATTCTGTCGCATCCGATTTCGGTTGAGAAATACGGAATAATCTACGCCGGCGCGCAAAAAAATATGGGACCAAGCGGAGTCACGCTGGTAATCATGCGCGACGACCTGCTGAAGAAAATTCCGGATGGCCTCCATACCATGCTCGACTATCGCACGCACGTCGAGAACAAGTCGCTTTACAACACGCCGAACACCTGGGGCATTTACATTATCAGCCTGATTTGTGATTGGTTAAGAGAAAAAGGTGGCCTTACCGGCATGCATCGCGAGAACGAAGCGAAAGCGCAACGCATCTATGACGCCATCGATGCAACCGATTTCTATCGCGGTCATGCCGATCATGACTCGCGCTCGATCATGAACGTCACGTTTCGCTTGCCCAGCGAAGAGCTCGAGAAGAAATTTTCTGCCGAAGCCACCACGCAGGGATTGGATGGATTGAAAGGACACCGATCGGTCGGCGGCATCCGCGCCTCAATCTACAATGCGTTTCCACTTGCCGGCGTTAAAGCACTCGTCGCTTTTATGAAAGAGTTTGAGAAAAACAACGGCTAGCGCCGGGCGCCCCTTGGTTCTACTGAACGACCTCCTGCCGTGTTCCTTTACAAAGACGCATTCTCTTCGGCTCTGCCGTCTGATGTGCGGTGGCGGCTGTGCCCCACCGCTGGTCTTTTGATGACCTGGGCTACGCCCAAATTAGGGCATAGCCCTGAGACGATTGAGGACAGGTCGGAAGGTCAAGACCTTCCGCACATCAGGCGGCAAAGCCGAGAAGCATTACGCCTTAGCTGTTAATTGTTTTGCGTTTACACTATCGTTCCATGACTAGCGGTGATCAGAAGGCGGCATCCACGCTTCAACAATCTTCATCCGAAAATGAGATAGTCTCACTCGAAGTTAGTGAGACGGAGGCAGGTACACGGCTGGATGCTTTCCTTGCTGCACAAATCAATGGCTGGAGCCGCGCGCGACTGCAGCGCTTGATTGAGGATGAAGAGGTGCTCGTTAATGGAAAACCGGCCAAGCCTTCATACAAGCTGCGCGCGAACGATGAAGTTGTAGTTGAATTAACGCTGCTTCCCACGGCAACTTTCACTCCCGAAAATATCCCGCTGAATATCATTTTTGAAGATGACGCTTTGATTGTGGTTAACAAACCAGCAGGCCTGGTGGTCCATCCGGCCGCCGGCGTCCATTCGGGAACTCTCGCCAACGCACTGGCTTATCACTTCCAGCAACTATCCACCCGCGCCGGCGAAATTCGTCCCGGCATAGTCCATCGCCTGGACAAAGATACTTCGGGGCTGATGGTCGCTGCGAAGAACGAGGCAACGCACGAGAGTTTGGCGGACCAGTTTCGCGCGCGCGAAGTTTTCAAAAGTTATGTTGCCCTGGTCCACGGCGTCGTCAAACAGGAAACAGGCCGCATTGAACAGCCGATTGCGCGCGACCCGCGTACCCGCATCCGCATGGCGGTGGTTGCTGCGGGCCGTGGTGCGCTGTCACTGTACAAAGTTCGGCGGCGTTACGCTTCATTTACGCTACTTGACGTGGAATTGAAGACTGGTCGCACGCATCAGATTCGCGTGCACCTCTCGTGGTTAAAGCATCCGGTGGTCGGCGATGAAGTCTATGGCGGGGGCCGCGATAAAACAGTTCAGGACGTCAGGCTGCGGGCGGCGATCCGCAAATTGCAACGACAGTTTCTGCATGCGGAACGGCTGGGATTTCGTCATCCCGTTAGCGGCGAATCGCTTCAGTTTGTAGCCCCTGTGCCGCTCGAACTTAATAATCTATTGGCCGAATTGGCAGGCGGTTCGAACAAGAATTGAGGTTCAAGACGCGCTATTTGCGCCGCCAGATTGAATTTGGTTTGCCGCAACAGTTGTGTTCTTATAGAAGTGAGTACTTGGAAACAGATGGTTTTGAGGGCAACTAGCATTGATGAGCAGGGCATCAAAGCGCCGTCTCCGACCAATCGTATCGTGCATCACCCAAAACACTTAAGATGAACTTTTTTCGGTTTCCTTTTTGTTTGCGATTGGCTTTGCTCGTGTCATTGACAGCGCTGGCAGGTGTCGTACAGGCGCAAAAGCCAAAGCCAAGCCCTACACCGCCACGGGACGATCAGGAAGCCATTACAACTTTCATTCGCCGCGTGCGCTTGCCGATAACGGTGGTCGACAAGAAGGGGCTATTTGTTCCTGGTTTGACGAAGAACGATTTTTTGATCTTCGAAGATAAAGTGCCGCAACAGGTCGAGACGTTCTCAGATGACCTGGGAAAAACCCTGCCGCTCTACGTCGCCGTCTTGATGGATACATCGCCTTCCACCGCTGGAAAGCTGAAGTTTGAGCAGGAGTCGGCGATGAATTTCATCCAAACTGTCGTGCGGCCTCGACGCGATCGAGTGCTGTTTGCGACGTTTGATGACGAGATAAATTTGCGTCAGGACTTTACCGACAAACTTGACCTGTTGGATCGCGCTGTCTACGGCGTTAAGAAGACCGGCAACCAGACAGCGCTGTTTGATGCCGTCTGGCAATTCTGCGATGAAAAATTGCGTTCGGTTGCCGGCCGGCGCGTGATGGTAATCGTCACCGACGGTGAGGACACCTTTAGTCACGCGAACATTCGCGATGCAATCGATATTGCTCAGCGCACCGAGACGACGATTTTTGCAATCTCAACGAAAGCAGGATTTCTTTCCACCGTACCGGGAGTCGAAGCGGGCGAAGTGAAAGATCAAAAAGACCGCGATCTGGTGAAGCTCGCCGAAGAAACCGGCGGCGTTGCGTTTTTTACCGGCGACATGCTTTCACTCGAGCGCTCGTTTACAAAAATATCCAATGAGCTGCGCGCGCAATACTTAATAACCTACAAACCGCTGAATGATCGCTACGATGGCAGCTTCCGCAAGGTGGAAGTGAAACTTGCGGCTGGGCGTGGTGATCTGAAGGTAAGAACCAAGCATGGCTATAAAGCCATCGCCGATAGCGTTAGGCCATAACAAGTACCAAGATGTTTAAGCAAGGGCTGGGAAAACTGAGTTTGACGTTGGTCGTCGTGTTCGCTCTGGTGGCGGCCGCGATGCTCGCCAATAGGTCCCGGGCGCAGACGCCAGCCGCCGCCGACGCGCAAAAATCACGAAATAGGCGCGCGAATGAAGTTCCATCGCCGACGCCGCCGGTCAATCCAAAAGAAGCCCTGCCGCAGGAATCCGATGATGTCGTCCGCGTTGAAACGAATCTCACAAACATTTTTTTTACTGCTGCCGACAGCAACAAGAGATTTGTCAGCACGCTCAAGAAAGAAGATATCCGGGTGCTGGAAGATGGGCAGCCGCAGGAAATCTTCACCTTCCAGCAGAATGTGGACCTCCCTCTTTCAATTGGTATCCTGATCGATACCAGCCGTTCTGAAGAACGCACATTGCCGGATGAAAAAGCTGCAGCGCGTTCGTTTTTGGAGGCTGTCATGCGGCCTGAAAAAGACGAGGCTGCGGTCGTTTCCTTCACGGGCGAGGTCACACTGGAACAGGGCTTTACGGGTAACCTGGAGCGCTTGCGAAAGGCGATCGATCGCGTTGAGTTCGTGCCGCCATCCGGCACCTATGTTGGCGGCGGCGTGGTAGTTGGTGGTACTCCTCCGATCTCCGACACCAATCAAATACTGGCAGGCTCGACCGCTATTTGGGATGCGGTGTGGGCCAGCTCCAACGAACTGCTCTCAGACTCTTCGGCCGAGAACACACGCCGCACGATAATCCTGCTCACCGACGGCTACGACACTATCAGCCAGGTGAAGATGCATGAAGCGATCGAACGCGCGCAAAAAGCTGATGCGCTGATTTATGCTATCGGAATCGGGGATACTTATCAGGGCGGGGTTGATGGGGGCTCGTTGAAGAAGATCGCTGAACAAACTGGCGGTCGTGCTTACTTCCCTCGCAACGAACGAGAACTGCGCGCCGCGTTTGTTCAAATTCAAACCGATCTGCGCGAACAGTATCTTGTGGCTTACTCACCTTCAAACAAAACGCGAGATGGCGCTTATCGGCGGATTCAGATTGAAGTGATCGATCCGGAAACGCGTAAGCAGAATTTGAAGCTTAATTACCGGCCGGGCTATTTTGCTAAGACCGTCGATGGCTCAACTCCCACGCGCAAGCGAACTCACCCTGACTAAGAGAGATTATTGGTCAGGTTTCTTGCGCGCCTTCACATCGTTAAAGAGGATACTGATGACCAGGCCTATTCCCGCAATCGCCGCAAGCATAAAGAAAAGTAGCGGAAAGCCGGGATAGCCGAAGATGCGAAACGAAGTCTCTACCCGCATCAGCATGGCCGCTCCCACAATCAGCGACGCTAGTATTAATCCCAGTGTTATCCGGTTTGCCACTTTCTGAAATCCTTCAACAAACATCTTTTCGTCGATCGCATCAACATTAAGCTTCAATTCGTTGTTGCCAATAGCGTCCAGTATTTTGTTAACGCGGCCGGGGAATTTTTCAGCAAACTCTTTCAACTCGACCACGCCGCCGATCAGATTTCCTGGGGCAATGCTCTGCAACAAGTTGCGTTGCAGAATTTCCGTAGCTCGCTGACGGATAATAGCGGCGGGCTCGAAAGTCGGATCCAAAGTAAAGACCACGCGGTCCAAATTGAGCAGCGCTTTTGCGACCATGGTGAATTCGGAGGGCAGCCGGAACCAGCAGTCGGCGGAAATTTTAGTAATCTCCAGCGCGACCTGACCAGAGTTTAGCCGGCTTAAGTTTGAATCCGCATGTTCGGCGACTAGCTCGGCTACTCGACTTATGAACTCGGCACGCATAAAGCCGGGTTTCGCTTCTCCCATGCTGATTGCAGTCTCTGCCGCTTCTTCACCACGTCCTTCACTGATGGCCAACAGCAAGCGCAAAAGCTTGTCGCGAAAGCCCGGCAGCAGCCGCGTGACCATGCCCAGATCCAGGAGCGCGATGTAATCGTCCTCGGTAATCACGACATTGCCGGGATGAGGATCGGCGTGAACCAAACCGTCCAGCAGAATCTGTTTGAGATAGGCGCGAAACAATTCACGCGCCAGGCCGCTGCCATCAATCTCCATTAAGCGCAGCGGGCTAAGCTCCGTAATCTTTTTGCCCGGAATGTATTCCATGGTGAGGATGCGTGCCGTTGAATAAGCCTCAATCGGGTCGGGTATGACTATGCGATCAAATTCTCTAAGATTCTCGGCAAAGGAAATTAGATTGTTCGCCTCGGATTTGAAATCCAGTTCGCGCAACAAGCTCTTGCGCAAACCCAGCAGCATATTTTCAAACTCGTAACGCCTGCCAAGTTCGGTGTGTGAGTCGAGAAACTGGGCCATCTGGCCCAACGCCTCGAGGTCTTCGACAATCTGCTCGCGAATGTTTGGCCGTTGCACTTTAACCACGACCGCGCGGCCATCGCGCATGTGCGCGCGATGCACTTGGGCCAAAGACGCTGCAGCGAGCGGCTCGGGATCAAAATCGGAAAAGGCCTTGGAAATACGGACGCCGAGTTCGCCGGACACAATTGCATCCACTTCCTCGTAAGAAAACGGCGCAATCTGATCCTGCAAACGGGATAGCGCTTCCAGGTACGGCGTCGGTAAGAGATCGGCGCGTGTCGACAGCAATTGGCCCAGCTTGATAAAAGTCGGACCGAGTTTTTCCAAATCCGCGGCGAGTTCTTCTGCCTGAGGCCGCGTCTCGGCCAGTTCCATTTCGTCCAATTCGATACTGTCTTCGAGACCAGCCTGTTGGACCAGATCTGAGCGGCCATACTTTACGAACAGTAGGGCGACATCTTTGTATCGTTTCAGACGTTCCGGTTTAAGCGAAACCATTTGTGATTCGGCCCTTTGGGGTTGATTGTACTAAAAGTAGCTCTTACAGGCTCTATTGGCATGATTCCAGCAATTTGTGGGCCAACTAATCGTCGCGCGCGGTGCCTAAGTTAGCAGCTCGGTTTTTTGCTGGTAGATAAATAGACGTGATTTAGAAAGGCCCGCTCCGGTGATCCGGTCGGTGCGTTTCATACTTGGACTGTTTGGTTAAGGTGAACTGAGCGTGCGGGAATTTATCGGGCGGAAACTTTCGCAGGGGTCGCGAGGGCCTTGTCGATTGCCGCGCGCAGTCCTTCGTTACTCAGCAATGTAAGCGCCACGCCGTTAACAAAAATTGCTGGCGTGCCTTCGACACCATACTTTTCTCCATCATCCATATCATGACGGACTTCAGCAGCGTATTTGCCGGCGTCGAGTGCGGCATCGAACAGCGCGCGATTCAAGCCCAGGTCAGTGGCGTATTTCTTTAGTGAAGCTACGTCAAGAGCGCTCTGATGCTTGAAAAGCAGCGAGGCATATTCAAAAAACTTTCCCTGCGCATTTGCTGCGTTGGCGGCTTCAGCCGCTTTGCGGGCATTGGCGTGGACCTGCAAAGGAAAATCGCGCACGACGAACCGCACCTTACTGCCGTAACTCTGCAGTACTTCATCGATGACCGGTTGCATAGCCGCGCACGAAGGACATTGGAAATCTGTAAACTCAACGATTGTAACCGGCGCGTTCG
The DNA here is from genome assembly GCA_040003695.1 of bacterium. GTDB lineage: Bacteria > Acidobacteriota > Blastocatellia > Pyrinomonadales > Pyrinomonadaceae > PSRF01. The sequence continues at coordinate 8,349 of JBDUCB010000167.1, read as the reverse complement.
CGTCGCCACGCGAAGGATCGTCGTCGACACTGATCTCCTGCACCAAAGGCTCGGGCTGAGTAATCAAGAAACGTATGTTGGCTTGCTTTTGCAGCCTTTCCGACAACGCGCTTTCGAGTTTTTGCTGCTCCTGGTTCTGTAGATAGCTCACAATCTGACTGCGAACGGAATCGAGCGCGCCCTGAATGGTGCTTTGATTGTCGGCATAGAATTTTGCGATTTCAGTTTCCGTCGGCTGATGAGTCTTCTCGCTGATTTCCGTGCGCACCAAAACTTCGGGCGGAACGTTGCGGCGATTTGCTTCCGCGAGTAAGAGCAGATTGTAGATAGTCTGGTCCAGCGCCTGCTTCTCCATCAGATATGTATTCAGGCGAAGTTTGTAAACAATAGCCCGCAGGCGGTCATCGATCATTGACGCGGTTATGGGTTTGCCTGACACGGTTGCCAAAACTGTTGCCGGTGCGAGGTTAGCAGCATTGACATCGGCGCCCTTAACCACCGGCAACGCCGCACGCAGTCTATTCACAAATTCTCCCGAAAGGCGAGTCTCCTTTTCGCCGAGCAAAAAAGCGGTCACGTCCTTCTTCGTCGTGTCAGGATCGCTCTGATCAATCGCCTCGCGATTGTCTTCGATAAATTTTTTGATTTCGGCCGCGGTTGGTTCAGTTAGCTTTCGCTTTACTTCGATGTCATATAACTGCTGCCCCGTCATTTTGCGGCGGGTTGCTTCAGCGTCGAGCAGGAACGTGTTGATTTGGAGTTCCAGTATCTGTCGGCGCGCGTCCGCAATTTTATCATTTAACCCCTCAACCTCTTCGCGGACACGTGGATCAATCTCGGCCGTCGTCACGTTTTGGCCGTTCACAATCGCCAGCAGAACTGGCGCAGCAGGCGGTCGAACGGTCGGAGCGACGGGCAATGGTTGTGCTACGGGGTTAACAAGATCAGGCTTTGCGACATTACGTCGAACGGGTCGTTGCCTGCGGGCGGTCTGCGCGTAGTTGCCAGTAAACGCAACAAGAACGATAAGGAGTAAGCCAACGGTTTTTCGTTTGTTCATTTAAAGCAATAAGGCTGAATGGTCGGGTTTAACGAAAGTATTTGCAGTGATGTTTAGAGCGCAAACTAACGGACGGAGTTGCTCGCTCCAGAACATCGAATCAGGCTGGATCTCTAGTGGAAAATGGTCCTCTAAGGTACGTCTTTATTGAATTAACGATAGCGAATAATACTGCGCCGGCGACGTTTTACTGGCTTGCGCGCGGATAGCAAATCCTTGTGCCGGCCATTCAGAATAAAAGCCAGACCCTGGTGGGTAATGCCCAACATGCGAGCAGCCCGCGTAACGCTTCCGTCAGAAGCAGCCAACGCGCGGCTTATCAAATCCCCCTCATAACGCAGCACATGTTGTTCGAGGGAAACGTCGATATTGAAACCTGGCAAGCCTGACACTTCCGGCGCTGCTTGCGAATCGTTGGGTGTCTCCACGGGCAGATGGGCATCGTTGGTTGGCTGGGCGATTGCCGCGACGTGTGTCACGAGAAAACGCCGAGCAGCTTTGCCAAGACGATTTTGTATTTCCGGATGTTGCGAGTTTTCCAACTCCGCCTCAGCCATACGGTAATAGGCAAGCAAATCGCTGAAGGGAAGATGACTGGCTAACTCCTCAACAACCGCCAGTGCCGCGACGCCGCCGCTTTCCGGATCACCAGCGTCGTGGGCCACGCGGATTGCCTTCTCCAACGTTGCTCGGGCTTTGGAAAAGTTGCCCAAACGCGCCAACGCCGTACCGTGAGTGGTCAATGCTTCTGCAAACAGCGAAAGTTCGTCGCCTTCTTTCAACACCTGCACGGCACCGCGCGCGACTGTTTCTGCCGTCGTAAAACTGCCACGAGCAATTAGCGCCCGCGCGCGCGTATCGTCTACCTGGGCCACCATGCCCTTGTCTTTTAAAGCTTTGAAAAGCGAGCGCGCGCGATCGAGATGATTCGTGGCGTCAGCAAAACGACCCAAGCGAACAAAAAGATAGCCGACGTTATTTTCAACCAACGCATGGAAGCGTTTGTTGCCGGCCCGCTCGGCATGAAAACTTGCGGCTGCATATTCCACCAGCGCCTGGTCTATGTAATCTTCGCGATTGTTTGCCAGCCCTAGATTCTTCAGTACCGTTGCGTACTCGTTATGAAACTTACCGCGTAGATTGTCGTTTGAACTTGCTGCAAACAGCGGCGCGGCTTCGCGGTGGGTTTTCAATGCATCTTCATAACGATTGGAGACCTTCTCGACGATACCTCTGTTCAGCAAAACACGCAGGCGTTGTTCGCTTTGGAGATCGCCCAATTGTCGCAGAGCATCGTCGAGCGTAACGCGAGCTTCATCAAAAGCACCCTCACGCCAATAACAAATCGCGAGGTCTACCTGTGCTTCAGCCGCACGCTCTGGAAGTTGTGAATCTTCAAATATTCGAGCAGCTTCGGAGATGAGATCCTTCGCGAATTCCTGAGCCCCGGTGATTTGCCCGGCACTGCCGATCCATCCGGAGAGCGTTCCCGCTCGCAAAAACACTTCGGCGCGATCCAACGCGCTCTCGCCCTCCATCTGAGGACGTTCACCAATTCGCTGCCAAAATGGACTCATAGCTGCGCGGGCAGCTTCGTACTCGCCAGCCTCTTCCAGCTCTTTTGCATGCCTGCAAACCAGCTCAACTTGAGCGCCGGCGCCCGTTTTGGCCTCGTCACGGTAGCTTGAAACTAGGGAGTCTATTTTCATGTGAGGCTGCTCCTTTATTTGCGATGCAAGAATCCTTGCAAGAGAGTTGACATGTGGCTATGATGCGCCTCGTTTAGCGATCCCGCAGTTGGCTTTCCCACCATCGTGCTCAACTGCCTTTATCAACCGTTTAACCCGACAAAACCGAATAGGAGAGAAAACAATGAAAATGATGAAAGCGGTCTGCACAGCAACTGTCTTGGCCTTAACCCTTAGCGTTTCCGCCTTTGGGGGCGATATAAGCAGCCCGGGTGCGCCAGTTTCGACACCTCCCCCGTGTCAATCGGCCGCAACGACCGACGTGGTGGGCGACTCGGAAACAAGTGCCCTCGGCGACCTGTGGTTGGCGCTCATGTCAATGTTCTGATGCGAATAAGGAGCGCCACTTCAATCGGCTAGAGTCACGCCGTAAGTCACGCAGCACTTGCCGGATACCTTGCATGTCCGGCAAGCGGACTGTAGCCAGGCGAATGCTACCTTCATAAGCGGCGGGAAAGCAAGAGCTAGTTGAACGGGCTGGGTCCGACAGAGAGAGGTTTGTTCAAGCGGATCAGCGGTCGGGGTCAGTTCGTATTGGCGGCGACAAGTCTGCGGACCGTTTCCAGAGTGTCGATCTCGGTAGCTTTTTTATCCGGGCGCAGGCGTAGGATTCTGGGGAAGCGCAATGCATAACCGCTCTTGTGCCTTTTCGACGACTGCACGCGATCGAAGGTAACTTCAATCACAATCGCAGGATCAACCAAGCGGACGCGGCCATGTCCGAACTGCTGAATCGTGTGTTCGGTAAACCACGCGGTCATTTCGGTTAACTCTGCATCAGTCAGTCCCGAATAGGCTTTACCGATATTCAACAACTCGCCATCATCTTCGGAACGGCGCACCGCAAACGTATAGTCGGAAAGTAAGTTTCGTCTTTTGCCGTGACCTACTTCTACGGCGGTGACTACAACGTCGAGGGTGGCAATGGCACGCTTTACCTTAAGCCAATCGCGGCCCCGCCGGCCGGGCTTATAAAGCGATGCCGGACTCTTAATCATCAAGCCCTCGTTGCCACGCGCGCGAGCCTGATCGAATTCTTCATCAAGAGCGGCAACCTCATTGAATAGTTTTGCAAAGGAAACGCGGATCGTTTCATTTTGGGTAATAATTTCTTCCAGGATTCGACGCCGTTCTTTTAATGGTTCGTCGGTTAGCACGCGACCGCCTGCATACAATAGATCATAAGCGACGAATATGACCGGCACTTCCTTCAGCAGATCTTCTCCGATCGTTTTCCGGCCCAATCTCTTTTGCAATTCACCAAAACTGAGAATTTGATTGCCAAGCGCCGGCACGATCTCGCCGTCGATAACAGCATCGCCTTTGATATCGCGAAGCGGGTCGGCCAGCTCAGGAAAGCCGTGAGTAATCTCGTCCATCGTGCGAGAGTAAACTGCCACGCGTCCATCACGGGTGTGCGCTTGCGCGCGGATGCCGTCAAATTTGTCCTCAACAAAAAACTCGTTGGGCATGGTTCGCGCAATATCCGCAAGATCGGCTGCCGGAGTAGCCAACATGAACTTGATTGGATGAAACAGGCGCATGCTCACGTCTGACAGATCGCTGCTCCTGGCCCGCACGGCGGTCTCGCCAATGTCGCCCAGGAGCATGTTGACTTGCGATACCCGCGCCAGCGGTTGTGCGAAAGCGCGCGCAATTGCATCCTCAACCAGACTTTCTCTAAGGCCAATGCGTAGATCACCCGCGAGTAACTTAATCAAGTACTTCGCTTCGAGAGGGCTGGCGTGGCGCAAAATTGCGACCAACAAAGCTGTCTTGTTCTTGATTCCACGCGTCTCACTGAGACGCGTGACAACCGATTCTGTCTCTGCCAGAGATATCGCCGCGTTCTCATACGAATGCTTTGCGGCTTTCACCGCTTCGAATGCAGCTTCACCCGCGTCGCCCAGCCGCACATAAATCGGTTGCAAATCCTGAAGACTAAAACCGGTTGCTTCGCTTAGTGCGCTGCTAATGATGCTGCCTCCAACGTTAGTGGTCCGCGAGTCGTTGAGCGGAAACTGATGCCCTGCGAAATAGCGTGCGGCGCGTGATAGGTCGGCGTCGTTAAGTAGCTTCAGGTAGTCGCCGACGAGAGCAGCCTTCTCGAGCTTCTTTGTTGTTGCCGCAACTTTTTCCGCGATTTCAGACAGACGTTGGAGCGAACCCGCGTCGGAATCCGATTGCGACGCAGTAGCTTGTTCAGTGTTTGTTGAAGCTGGCATGGAGCAGTTTGCAGAGTCTAAATTAACCCGCTCAGAAAAATTAACTTTTGATTTAGAGGGTTGCCAAAAACAAGGTTGCGCGAGCGCGTGAGAAAGTGTCAAGCAGGCGTTCCTTCCAACCAGGGGCAGCCACGTAAACTGTCACATCGGAATGCAGGCGGGTGGTATGTTTCTGCTTTGCAAGGCAGCGGGTTACAATAATTTCGGACAGTGCGGCGTTCAGCGAGTAACCGAAAGGAATTCCCCAAAGAGTGGTTTTATTGATTCTTGAGTCGCTTGGCAGCACCGAACTGCTATTTATCCTGGCGATGGCGCTGGTTTTCTTTGGCCCGCGCAAACTGCCCCAACTGAGCCGCTCGCTCGGCAAGAGCATGGCAGAGTTTCGACGTGCGTCTGAAGACTTCAAACGAACGTGGGACCGCGAGGCAAATCTGGAAGAGGCGAGCGTGTCCGCACCGGCGAATCAGCCGGCCGGTGCGCCTGGAGAGAACTCAATACTTGCTGGTACGACTAACGGCACACCTTTGCAGCCTCCAATGATCGAGGCCGTTGCACCAGACCGAGTGATCGCTCGGCAAACAATCCACAACGACGATCCAAACTCAACTGCTGATTATGCTGATCCCGCTGCCAGTCACTCCCAACCGTCGCGAAAGCGCGACTGGTTGTAAAGTATTACACCTCGATAGCAATCATTAATGTCAACATTTCTAAAAGCGCGTGCTGCGGGCCGGGCAAAGGAAGAAGAACTCGGCGGGCAGATGTCTTTCCTTGAGCATCTCGACGAGTTGCGCAGTCGTCTGATTCGCTCATTCCTGTTTGTATTTCTAGCGGCGACGGTGTGCTGGTTTGTCTCAGATCGCATCTATGCGTTTCTTGCTGTTCCAGTTGAACGCGCGCTGGCCGAGGCACAACGACGACAGTTGCCAATCAGTGGATTAACGGGCAATGAGCGGGTTTTGCCGCTTACTTCAGTACAGGAAAATGATGTTGGCCGTTACATCTTTCCCGCCGAAACGAAGTTGGGCACCAGCGTAATTCCCGGCGGCGCTTCTGTGATGGCGCGAGCAGTAAAAGATTCGCAGGGAAAAGTCGGTTTGTTTACTGACGAGCCCTTATATGCGGGGAACACGATCATTCCCAAAGGCGTGCGCCTGCCAGTGGATTTTAACGTTTTACCGGAAGCGTATTCAGGAATCAGTGACAAGCTAATCGTCACCAGCGCAATGGAACCATTTGCGCTATACGTGAAAGTGTCGCTATATGCGGCGCTCTGTTTGTCTGTACCGTTCCTGCTATGGCAAATCTGGGCGTTCGTTTCGCCAGGTCTTTATCCTCACGAGCGGGCCTACGTCACCCCTTTCATCGCGCTTTCGTCGATCTCTTTCGTGCTCGGGGCCATGTTTGCCTACAAGGTTATCTTCCCGCCGGCTGCAAAATATCTGCTGGGCTTGGGGCAGGATTTCAGGTTGTTGTTGAAAGCAGACGACTATTTCGATTTCATAATCATTGTGATGTTGGGCATGGGCGTCGTATTTCAAATGCCGGCGATCACCTATGTGCTTGCGCGTATCGGGCTGGTAACCGCGAAGTTTCTCCTGCGCATTTGGAAAACGTCTTTAATCGTTATTCTGATCGCGGCGGCGGTACTGTCCCCGACCAACGATATTCCGAATATGCTGTTATTCGCGGCGCCGATGATCGTGCTGTACCTCGTTTCAATCATTGTGGCTTGGATCTTCAGCCGGCCTCGGAGGGCCACCTAAATAGGGCCGACCACCCACAAATTCGTCAGAAAAAGGCAACGAAAGGACGCCTTTGCGGCATCTTGACTGTGTCTCTGATGAACTTTAGAATCCTTGGCTCTCGCGTAGTCCCGACTCATTGCTTAACTGTTTGAGGTTCCAAAATATTTACAGGAGTTTAGTTATGTCTTTTCCCAAAGCCAGTGTCCGCCTGGTTCTTTTCCCACTCGTATTGGCTGGCGCCAGCTTGTTTGGCTTTGCGCAGGATCCTCGGCAGACTCAGGATCCCATGGAGAAACCTCGCAACGTAAAGCCGGAACTGAAAAAAGCATACAAGGATTGGCTGGAGAAGGACGTCACTTACGTCATCACCGACGAGGAGCGTAAAGCTTTTAAGAAGCTCGCTACTGACGACGAGCGCGAGAAATTTATTGAGGAGTTTTGGCGCCGGCGCGATCCGGATCCGGATACGGATGAGAACGAATTCAAAGAGGAATATTACGAGCGCATCGCCTACGCGAACGAACACTTCGCTTCAGGAATTCCGGGTTGGAAGAGCGATCGCGGCCGCATCTGGATCATGTATGGCAAGCCCGATGAACGGGAAACGCATCCATCGGGTGGTCCTTATGATCGGCCGTCATATCAGGGCGGAGGCACGACTACAACCTATCCGTTTGAAACTTGGTTTTATCGCTATCTTCCTGGTGTTGGTTCGGGAATTGAACTCGAGTTCGTCGACCCGACCGGTAGCGGTGAATACCGCCTCTCCACCAATCCAAACGAGAAAGATGCCATGCTGCAGGTTCCCGGCGCCGGACTGACGCTTTCGGAACAGTTGGGGCTTTCAAGCAAAGCCGATCGTGTTTCTGGAGCGGGGCAATTCGGCATGAACCATTATCAGCGTGAGCAAGACAGCCCTTTTTCTCGTTTGCAGTTGTACGCAGATCTAAACCGGGCGCCGCAAATCAAATTTAACGACCTGGCGAGCGCAGTTAACACTGGTGTCATTGAAGAGAACCCGCTTAACTTTGACATAAGGGTGGACTTTTTCCGGCAATCGGACGAGCGCGTTATTACCGCGTTTACGATCCAAACTGAGAACAAGGAATTGACGTTCACTGACAGCGGCGGCTTACAGCAGGCCCGCATGAATATTTTCGGGAGGATTACGTCTGTCGCCGGTCGCCGCGCGGGAATTTTTGAGGATCCGGTAATCACCACCGCTACAACTCAAGAACTGACTGAGGCGAAGGAGCGAAAGTCTGCTTACCAGAAGGCCGTGGCCCTGGTGCCAGGAACTTACAAAGTGGATGTAATTGTTCGCGATGTTACATCCGGAGCCACGGGTGTGCGTCACGTTGGCTTCACGGTGCCCAGGTATGATATCCAAAAGCTGTCGACCTCTACACTGGTGCTCGCGGCAAAACTCGAGAGTCTTGGAGACCAGCCAGCCGTAGGACAGTTTGTCATTGGCCAGGCCAAAGTGATTCCTAACGTTTCCGGAATTTATCGTCGTGGCCAATCGCTGGGCGTCTATATGCAGATCTACAACGCCGGCATCGATCAAA
>JBDUCB010000420.1:0-8610 GCA_040003695.1 bacterium | reverse complement strand
ACAGTGCTTGCGGGCGATAAGAGTCTCGTCTCACTTGTGGCTCATGAGTTGGCCCACTCTTGGTCTGGCAACCTCGTTACCAATGCAACCTGGAGCGACTTTTGGTTGAACGAAGGTTTCACGGTTTACATTGAACGGAGAATTCTTGAAGCCCTCTACGGGCGTTCGCGCGAGGAGATGGAAGCGGCTTTAGGACTGCGTAGTCTGAATGGGGAACTGGCATCCCTGGATGACGCGGATGAGATTTTGCATGTCGATCTGAAAGGTCGAGACCCGGACGCGGGCTCTACCCAAATCCCCTACGAAAAAGGCGCGCTCTTTCTGCGGCAACTCGAGCAGACATTCGGACGGGCGCGTTTTGATCGCTTTCTCCGCGGATACTTTGACCACTTCGCTTTCCAGAGCATTACCACGGAACAGTTTGTTTACTACTTAAAGAAGAACCTCCTGGATAAATATCCACAGCTGGCGAAACGTGTTCCGGTTGACGAGTGGATCAACAAACCCGGTCTTCCGCTGAGTGCTCCTAAACCGACCTCGACGGCGTTCAGTCGAGTTGAAGCCGAGGGCAAGCGTTGGCTGCAAGGCGAAATTCCGGCCGCGAGCATCCTGAAGGCTAAATGGACCACTCAGGAATGGCTGCACTTCCTGACGTCATTGCCGGATGAACTGGATCGCAACAAGCTGTCGGAGTTGGACCAGACGTTTCACTTGACGCAGTCAGGCAACTCCGAAATTGAATTCCAGTGGCTGCTGATGTCGATCCGCAATCGCTACGAACCGGCCTATCCACGTCTGGAAGAGTTTCTCACTTCCATCGGACGTCGCAAGTTGATCAAACCGCTATACCAGGAACTGGCCAAGACTCCTGAAGGCAAAGAACGCGCTCTGGCAATTTACCGCCGCGCCCGACCCACTTATCACCCAATTGCCGTCGCTTCGATTGACGAAGTCTTGAAGTGGACTCCTTAGAACGCTGGTCTACCTGTTCTACCTCCGTCCCTAATGCGCGCGACTGCCACTAAAAAGCATTGCTACGCGGCGGAGCCGGCCTAAATTTCTCGTTTGCCGTATCCAACAAACGAAAGCCCTGAAGGGGCAAAATCTCCTCCTTCAGGGCCAAAGCTTACCTGTAACGTTGCGCCGGGAACTAAGTCAGGGCGGCTCAAACCACCGGTCTGCGCCCGCTGATTAGATTGAACACCAAGACAATTACTGCAAGCAGCAGCAATAGGTGGATGAAACCTCCGATCGTGTAACTCGAAACCAGGCCGACTAGCCACAGGATCAAAAGAATCACAAAGATTGTCCAAAGCATTGCCAGTTCCTCCTTTGGTGCACCCAGTCCATTTAGTCTCGATTGCAAAAAAGAAGGTGGCAATGCTTATGCCAGCCCAATCAGTTGCCGACCCAGGTCTGCTAAAGAAGGGGGTTTTACAAGCGGTTTTTGCGTTTCGAGCCGTAAAAGAGTTGCTGTTTTGGGCGCATGGAAATACGCCAGTTCCTCGTTGCGCGATATTTTTTGATTCAGATATTTACCCGCCGTCGAAAGCAGATTCAATCGGATTTCAGGGTCGCGGGTGCGCGAACAGAAGGGATATCGGCCTCATAACTTGTTAGATCTGGACTCTCTTCGCGCCGGCTGTTAAAGTAAACGCGTGCTCGCTGCTCCCGATGCGGCGAGCGCATTGCATTCAGACTCGGGTTTTGCACCGCGCCGTAGTTCCCCGGACACTCGTCGCCTCTGACCTGATCAATTGAAATTCAATAACCCGAATGTTTCGTTCGTCCTTAATTAATCCTCGCTGTTTCCTTAACAGGCTGTAGCGAGAGTTTTGGAGTACCCAACCGCTATGCCTTCCCCCATCAGAAATAACATTTCCAGTTCCCAAAGAATCTCTTTGATTTTTATCGCCAGTGTTGCGGCAGTGTTAATCGCGGCGAGCGTCATAATCAGTTATCAGCAGCGCGCGCCGCGCGTAACGCCGATCAATTACTCGGAACTGTACCGTCTCGCTGAGACGGGTTCAGCGGTTTCGCTGGTGATCGAAAGCGACACGCTGACCGTGCAAAACAAAGAAGGCGCATCGCTTCAGGCAACGGTTACCAGTGACGCTATTCGTCAGGGAGTGGTGGAGGAGTTTCGAAAGCAAAATCTGCCAATCGAGTTCCGGCCGGTGCAGACTAGTTGGGCGACAACGGCGTTGACGTGGGGGGCGCCGGTATTGACCGTGCTGTTGCTCGGTTTTATTGGCTGGCGAGTTTACGCCAGCATGAACGGCGGTGTGGGTAGCTTTAATCTAGCTAATCAAAACGGCAAACAAGCTGTTTCATTCGCCGACGTCGCCGGCGTTGATGAAGCTACTTCTGAGTTAGCAGAAACCATTGATTTTCTTCGCGACCCGATCCGCTTTGGCCGCCTGGGAGGCCGCGTTCCTCGCGGCATTCTTCTTTATGGACCACCGGGAACAGGCAAAACGCTATTGGCCCGCGCTGTTGCTGGCGAAGCGGGCGTTCCGTTTCTGCTGGCGTCAGGTTCCAGCTTTCAGGAGAAGTTTGCCGGCGTTGGCGCAGCGCGTGTGCGTCGGCTCTTTGCCGAAGGGAAAAAAGTTTCACCTTGCATTATTTTTATCGATGAGATTGACGCCCTGGGACGACAACGGGGGCGCGGTAACGATTCGGCCACCGCGGATCAGGATCAAACCCTCAACCAGCTCTTGATCGAAATGGATGGCTTTGATCAAAGCTCTAGCATTGTGGTCATCGGCTCGACCAATCGCGCCGATGTCCTGGACCGCGCTTTAATGCGGCCCGGCCGATTTGACCGAGAGATCGTCGTTAACCTTCCCGACGTTAGGGGCCGCGAAGCGATCCTGAGTGTTCATGCAAGCAAGTTGCGACTCGATCAGCAATTGGATCTTAGCTGGGTAGCTCGCGGCACACCCGGATTTTCGGGGGCGGATCTCGCAAATCTTTTGAATGAAGCAGCAATCGCCGCGACGCGCGACAACTCGGAAGCGGTCGGCCGGAAGCACGTCGAGTTTGCGCGCGATCGAATTCTGATGGGTGCGGAGCGTCATGGCTTCATGATCGATGAGGACGAACGCTACGCGACCGCCGTGCACGAAGCAGGCCACGTCGCCGTTGGCTTAGCAGTAAAAAATGGCGATCCTATTCATAAGGTTTCGATTCTGCCGCGCGGGCGGGCACTGGGCGTCACGCAATCTTTGCCCGAGCGCGATCGTCTGATGAAGAAGCGCGAGTATCTCGAGGACCAAATTGCGGTGTTGTTGGGCGGTCGGGCCGCTGAACAAGTTTTGCTATCTACGATGACGGCAGGCGCTTCAAACGATATTCAACGTGCCGTCGAAATCGCGCGAAGCATGGTCAGTGAATTTGGCATGAGTCCACTGGGACCCATTTACCTTGGTGATCCGCGCACTGAGCCGCTTAGTCAGAGCCTGCTCGATAGAGTTGAAGAAGCTGTCAATAACATCATCAATGCCCAACTCGCGCGCGCTTGTGAGGTGGTGACTGGAAAGCAGGACGCGATTGCGCGTTTGGTCGAACTGCTGCTCGATCACGACACTGTTGAAGCCGACGGCATCGAGCAATGCTTTGCCGCCGCGGAGACTAAACGGCCGTTAGACTATCATCCTTCGTCGGCACTCTTACCCCAACCAGCTATAACCTAGATCACTGCCGGCTGTTTGCCGATATCTTAGTGCTTACTGCTCGCTCTTGCCGGTACCTCCACTGGCTATTTCGGCGTGAAGTAAAACACACTACCTTGATCGCTGCCGGCGGCGATACCCGAGCCATTAGAGCTTATGAACATGGGCCAGCTCATGTTGGTGGTCTCATACTGCCAAAGGAGATTTCCGGTGGGAGCATCGAAAAGGGAAAAATGACCAGGAGTGCCGTCAGGATAGCCGTCGGCCACCGCAACATATTTCCCCAGGAAGTCCACACTTGTGCTATTAGGATTGGCGGGAGTCGGCTGGGGGTTACTCCAAAGAAGTACGAGCTCCTGGTTTTTGTTTTGCAACCCATAGACCAGACCCGCCTTACCATTGTTACTGACTGCGGAGATAAAATCGCCCCCCTTCGTGATAGCCACCCAGCCCACTCTACCTGCCTGGCCCAGGTCGTAAACAGCATAGTAATTGCCGTTCTTGATCGAGGCGAAGGAGAAGAGATACACATACTGAGAGGCGCCTACCACCGCGAACCAACCACCTGACGCCGCCATGGCAACTGAGTGCACCGTCGCAAGTGACGGCGAATTCCATTTATAAACCTGGCCGATTTGGCCGCCGTTGGTTTCAATAAGGTATACGTTTCCCTGTGCGTCGCCCATAACGATCAAAGTCCCATCTTCCGAGATGGAAACGGCTTGAACATAGTTGCGCGCGCCGGAAAGCGTTAGGACAGCCGGCGTGGTCGGGAACACACCGTCCGATTGCTGAAAAAGATAGAGACTGTCCGCTCCAGCTACGAGCGTCGTGCCGTCCGCCGAGAGGGCCAGCGAGCTAATCCGTGAGCCGGCCACGGGGTAGTTGAAAAGCTGCGTCCCGTCCGCTGCATCGTAGGCGCGCACGAAACCCATTAACGGATTATATGAATACCATCCGCCCGAGGCTGCTGTGCTTCCGTCGTCAGAAATACCCACACAATAAACGCCCTCGTAACCTGTGAACTCATCTGACCAGAGTTGTTTCCCGTTGAGATCAAAGCAGTAGGTCCCAAACTGATCTTGCGCGGCTGTCAGTGCGGGCACCGAGTCAGCTAGCAAGTCGGTTGGTTTGTAAGCGTGAAAGAATGTACCCGCCATCACGAGCGCACCGCTGCCCGAGATGGCTGTCGAGTTGACGTACTTTTTCCGGTCTATACTGACAACCCACTTAGGCTGTTTGGAAATTGTTTGCGGCGAAGGTTGAGCCATGGCTTTTCTCCTTTGAAGGGGGATGGGGTGGGTCTTTCCCCGGCACCGCCCATCTTTCGGTGATGCGGGATTGTTGCCGACGGTAGTGGAAATCTGGCGTCACCGGCGGACGCTTTTAATAGGACGCTATTCCTGTACGGAGAGCGGGAATTATAGAACAGCAGGCCCTGCTATGGGTACATTTGAAAACAGAGATTCCGCCTCGCTCTCGCATAGCGCTTCATGCTTGCGTCGGAATACACCTGGCCGGCGTACGCTCGATTGGAAAATTGCGATCTATTGGAAGTTGCTGATTATTACCGCGTCGCTTGTTGATGTGACGCGTACGATGGCCACCTGCTTGCCATCGTGGGACCACTCACGGCGAAAGACCCCGCCTTGCGTAAAGTTGCTTATCTGCTGGGCTGGACCGCCGGTCAGCGGCTGCAGCCAGAGATTCATGGTTTCTCCACGGCGGTCGACATAAGTCAATGCGCGTCCGTCGGGCGTCCACCGCGGTCCCGAGTCCCAGCTAGCAGTGGGCGGCAAAGGAAGTGTCCTGACAGCAGGGCCACCAGCAAACGGTAAGACCAAAAGGACCAACTTGCCTGTCTGAACATCATTAGCGAAACAGGCGACGAATTTTCCGTCAGGCGAGATGTCCGGTTCGGTTGCAAACACTTCGCTCAACTGCGTGGGCGCGCCCCCGCTAATGGCTACCTTCCAGAGCAGTTGTTTGCCGGACGTATAAGAGGAATAGACGACCCATTGGCCATCGAGCGAGATTCGCGGGTTGTTGTCGAAGTTGCCATTCGTCAGTTGCACCGGATTGTTGCCATCGAGATCTATGCGCCAGAGATGCACGCCTCCTGACTGCGAAACGAAAACAGCGTAGCGGCCATTGGGCGGCACTGTTGGCGAGTACTTCAGGTAAGAGTCATTCGTCAGTTGTTTTTGGCCGGTTCCATCCTGGTTCATAATCCAGATTTCGGTGTTACCACTCGCTGTCGAGACATAAACGATACGATCATCCGGTGTCCAGGCGAGACCGCCGCCCCCGTCATTGTGTCCGCTGGTTACCTGGCGCGCATGATTGGGATTCGCATCCGGCGAGATCGAGATGCCCGCCGTGAAGTCGCGTTGGGCGGCGACAAGTGTCTTAGAGTCGGCTGTAATGGAAAGATCCAGGTACGAGTTCAAGTCGTGAGTTATGCGCCGCGCCTCACCGCCAGGATAAGAGACTTGCCAGACCTGTTTTGCGGCTGCGGTTCCATTGTCGCTGGCGCAGAATACGATCTCGCTGGCATCAGCTAACCAGACTGCGCGGTCGACGCTGTCCCAGCGTTGCGCGATGAACTTATTCAGCGTGCCGTCCGAAATGCTCACGACTACCATAGTCATTTGCCGTTCCTGGCGGTCATCACCAGCACCACAGGCGATGTGGGTCCCGTCAGGCGACCATGCGGCCCCACCGGCGGTGAACCATTCATGGGCCGATAGAGAGACGAGCTTGCGTCGGTTTGAGCCGTCAGCGCCGGCGAGCATTAAGGTCGACTCGGCGGCGTTGGAGTCATATTTCTCAAAAACAAATTGGCGTCCGTCCGGCGAAAACGAAACACCGCGGCCGCCCTCTTCCAGTATTTTGGCAGGCGTGCCGCCTAACGTTGGGATGCGAAAGACAGTCTGGCTTTCGGCAGTTTGGTCTTTCGCGGCGTAGTAAATATAGTTTCCGTCGGGCGTGAAAGTCAGATTGAAGTAACTTACCTCCGCGGGCGCAACCAGTTGCAAGTTGCTGTTAGTGGCAATCTGTTTGGTCCAAATGCTCTGCATGTCGGCGTCGTTTTCGACGTACGCCAGAAACTTGCCATCGGGAGAAATGGCGGCCGTTTGTACTTTGCTGTTCGCCGTCAGGCGGGCAATCTTCATCTCTTGTCCCGCCGCAGTGGCCCTGGTCGATGTTTGATTGTTCACGCGGCCACCAGGAATACGCCACAGCAGGAAACCCAGAGCGACAACGGAAACGACAATCCCACCGATCAACAGAAGCGCACCCGTCTTGTGACGTTTGATCTCGGTGAACAGATACTCGGCGCTCGACGTTCGAAGTGTGGTTCCCGGCACACGAACATCAGACTGTTGGGCCGGTTGAGATTGCGTCACTTGAGAGTTAATGCTGGATGCCCGCCAACTGGAGGATACTGGTGCAGCGTGATCCACAGAGCCGGCGATAGACTGCATTTCCTGCTGCAGCTCCTCGAGCTCTATTGCCACATCCTTGATTGCTTGATAACGCTTGTCGGGATCCTTCGCCAGACATCTGCGAACTACTCTCTCCAGTTGATCTGGTGCGAACGGGTTGAAATCCTTAACCTGTGGGGTCGGCCCGTGCACTATTTTGTGCAGCGAATCGATCTCGTCCTGGCCCTGAAAAGCACGGTGGCCGGTGGCCGCTTCAAAGAGTATGCAGCCAAACGAAAAGATGTCGGAACGGTGATCTATTTCCTTCACCTTTCCGCGCACTTGCTCGGGCGACATGTAGCCAATGGTGCCCATTACTCTCCCGGCAATGGAATGCTGAGACATCATTACCGTAGCCGCTTCATCACTCGACGAACCGCTGCTAAGACCTAACGGTCTTTGTGGTTCGATAAGTTTTGCGAGTCCGAAGTCAAGAATCTTTGCGAAGCCATCGCTGGTGACCATTATGTTGTCGGGTTTTAAGTCGCGATGGATTATGCCCGCCGCGTGCGCTTTCGCAAGGCCCTCAGCAACTTGTCGCAAGTAACGCAGAAGCTTCGTCGAATCCGTTTCCCTGTCGTAGAGGAGTCCACGCAACGTCTGGCCATCGATGAACTCCATTGCGATAAAGTGTGCGCCGTTAGCTTCGCCAATTTCATAAATGTGCGCGATGTTTGGATGATTGAGCGCCGCCGCGGCCTGAGCCTCTTGCACGAAGCGGCGCATTCGATCTTGATTGGCAGCGATCTCAGCGGGCAGGATTTTGAGCGCCACTCGACGTCGCAGTTGCATATCTTCGGCCAGATACACCTCACCCATACCACCTTCACCGATCTTTGAGCGGATTTCGTAGCGGCCGAGTTTTGTGCCTGGAAAAAGGGACGAGCTCATGGGGTCGATCGGGCCTCGGGCCTCAAGTATTAGGTGACAGGTGCCTGGATTCCAGTAGATCGGATTCAAGCGCTTCAGCGTTCAAGCTTCAGCTTGCTTCTCTGGGCTCTGCGGAGTTCCCAATCTGAAATTCGCAATTCGCAATTCTGCCTGGGGATTTTATCTGAGTTAGTGAATGTGAGGCTAGGTATTTGAACGCCGAAGGCGTTGAATTGTGTAGCCCGGTATCAGATTCACAAAGTTTTCCATTCTTACTAAGAAGCAGTTTGTGTTCGTCAAGTTTCAGCTACTGCCTCATTTCGCTTCTCTGCGCCATCTCTGCGAGATCTACGTTTCGGCGGTGAGTTATTTCTTGGCAAGCGAAAGCAAATCGTGCTACAAGGCGCTCCAATCAATTCCGCCAGTTTTTAATTGGCGACGTTTCCCAGGAGAGAAAGCATGCAAACAGCTTCAGCAATCACGCGCAGACGACGCGAGCGTTGGTTCTACCTGTCCATGTCGATCGCGGCCGTCATCACTGTCTTCGCCGGCTTTGCGCCGACTTATTATCTGCGGCC
>JBDUCB010000253.1:0-8617 GCA_040003695.1 bacterium | reverse complement strand
CCGCTCTTAAGTTCCGTTTCTCATAGCTTCTCAGAAAAATCCAAAGAGCGGGAGCAAGCCCGCCTTCCCAACCCAGAGACTAAGTGTGTTGCCGAATTACTTGCTAGGTCGAGAGTCTATCAAATTTAGAAGAGCGAGCCTGTGCCTCCCGGAAGCATCGCGTTCCGCACCAGCGGAATCGGTGGTCCACCGTATTTCAAAAACTCATCATGAAACGACTGCCAGGCTTGTTTGCCGCCGCGCGACGCAGTCCAATCTTCTCGCAGTTTGCGAATCATCAGTTTGCCCATAGTGTAATTGAGATAAGCAGGGTCAAAAGTTCCCCGCGCCGCTTGCTGTCGCGCGTTTGCAGCATCCTGGTAACCCTGTTCGAGGAACATCTTTTCGGACTCTTCAACGGTCATCTTGCCAGTGTGCATTTCGATCGCCGAGACAAAACGCACGTTGCGCAACAGCGCTTCCAACAATTGCCCGATATGCATTTCATCGGAACCGTTTCCAAGGCCCTCCTCCCACATCATTTCCTCGGTATAGTGGGCCCAGCCTTCAGCGAAAGCATAACCAACAAATAGTTGGCCCAGCTTTGAAGACGAACGGTTCGCATGCAGGAACTGTAAGAAGTGCCCAGGCCAAACCTCATGCGCCGAAGTAAAAAGCAGGCTGCCTTGCCCCGGAACATACGCGTCTTTCTCTTTTTGCGACCAGCTCGGATCGGGCGGGGCAATGTAATAGATCGAAGGCAAGCCTTTTTCATATGGCCCGGGGATGTTGATGTAGGCAAAGTTCCAGCGACGATACGCGGGCGCTTCCGCAACGCGGGCTTCCTCGGTTCCGGGAATTGTTACGACCTTCTTTTCCAGAATGAATGCCTTAAGATCAGTAAGTTGTTTACGCGCCATCTCCACTGATCCGCCCTCGGGTTTATGAGCCTGGGCCTGCGCCACACACTCAGTAATTGACTTACCGGGTGCGTAAGACGAACAGGTGGATTTCAGTGTGTCGAGGTTTCGTTGTAAATCGTTTCTTCCGACTTCCGCCAGCCTATCGAGCGGCACGTCAACACGCTCAGTCGCCTTGATCATCTCGCTAAATTTTTCGGCGCCGAGTTGAAAGTTTGTAGTTGCGCTGGCTTCCTGAGTCTTAAACCAGGCATCGATGTCCTGCATCGCTTTAATGGCACCGTCGTTCGCCCCCTTAAAATCTTTCTGCAGTTGTTCGTCCTTAACCGTCGCGAAAATGCCCGGCACGTCCTTTTGATAAAAAGATATCAAGCCGCCAAATGTGGTGTGGCCTATGTTTACAAACGTCCGAGGCATTGGTGTCCGCAGGTTCTTGCGAATCTGTTCGACAGTGACGGGAATCGATTTCGCGTAGGTGGTATAGGCCCGCAGGCGTTGATCCAGCGGCGCGTACTCGCGTGAAACATAAACATCCGGGTCGATACTGTCGGCGTAGAATTGCGGACAACGGAACGGCCATTCGGCTGACTCGAGCCAAAACAGATCGCCCTCAACAACCGAGGCCACGTAATCACGTTCAAACCGTTGCCGTTCGTTGAGCGTAGAGTCCTGAAAACCAGCAACACGGTCTTTCGCCGCGTGCAGTCGCTTGATCTCGTTGGCGATGCCAGCCGCGCTCCAATCAGTAAGTTTGCCGTCGAACTCATGCCGTCCGGCGTGCACCGCGAATTCGGGATGCGCCACGAAATATGCTTCGAGAAACTCGTTTACATACGAGTCCCACTCTTTTGATTCAGTCTGATTCATTGTTTGTTGATTTGCCGGAGGCGTCGCTGGCTGGCAAGCCGAGATAGCTAATAGCAGAGCGAACAAAGACACGACAAGAAGTCGAGACAGAAATCTTGCTGACATGCGACACTTCCCTTCAAACGGATTTAGTTTGGACGCGAGTTTAGAGAAGCGCGAAAGAACACGCAACCATTCTTATCGGAAGCAGGTGTTGCAGGCTCTTGTCAGAACCACCTGCGTAAACACGTGGCCCGGGCTCCTCAGAACCACCTGCGTAAGCAGGTGGCCCAGGCTCTTGTCAGAACCACCTGTGCAAACACGTGGCCCAGGCTCGGTCAGCGCCGGAGCGATGCCGCCTCCAGCCGTTTGCGTGCCTCGATCGCCTGCGGGCTGCGCGGATAACGATGAACTAACTCCTGCCAGCCCTCGCCGTCGTAGCGGAACTGTTTCGCGCTTTGGTCGAAGAGAAAAGTTATTCCCTGACGGTTGTAGCGATCCAACTCATTAAAGTTCAAGAAGTAGCTAAACAGTGGCGCGCCACCGGCCTGCATTTCTTTTTCATCCAATCGGCGCAGAGCGTCGCGCGAAAGATGACTGGCAGCGTCTTCGGCGGCCAAAGCATAGATGAGCAACACTTGCGATCGCAGCTCTGAACCCGTGAAGTTGTCGAGAAAGATTTTCGCGCGCACCACACGATCAAAACCTTCCGAAGCATTGATCAGCCTCAATAATCTTACATCATCGCCAGCACGCGAGGGCGCGAACACTGCATCGCGCTGGATCCATCCGCCTGTACGCAGCGTGACATTCACTTTATAAAAAACAATTCCATCCCGACTGCGCTTGTCGCCTTTGATCGCCACCAGACTGCCGCGTACCATTCGGCGCAACAGATTTCCTGAAAGCTCAGGGCTGGCTCTAAGTGCCGACAGTCTTTCATCGGCAACCACGGCGAGCCGGCCGCCGGGTGGAGGTCTCCGCTTAGCGACAGCCGCGGATGGCGCGATGGCGAGACACAAAAGGATAACGAGTGAGAAGACTCGTAAGGATCGATTCGTCACGACAGCCCTCACAACATGAGATTTATTTAGGGTGAATTAATTTGCCGGTCGCGCCAGGATCAGCGGGAGACGCGACGCCGCAGTTGAGTTGAAACTGCTAACTTGCTGCCCGTACTTGCCTGCGCCGCGAGAACGCGCTGGGCATAGGAGGCATGATGAAAATGACAAATGGCCACCGCCAGAGCGTCCGCAGCGTCTGGTGGTTCGGGAAGAGCGTCGAGCGCCAGCAATGTTTTGACCATCTGTTGGACCTGGAACTTTTCCGCGTTGCCATGCCCGACAACCGTTTGCTTCACGAGTCTGGGTGAGTACTCGTGAATCGCGATCGCTGCGCGTTCAGCTGCGACCATGGCCACGCCGCGAACTTGTCCAAGTTTCAAAGTGACTTTTACATTGCTGGCGAGAAAGCCATCTTCAATGGCACAGGCTTCCGGACTGTGACGCTGAATCACGTCCGCCAGCGCATCGGCAATTTTCAACAAGCGCGCGGGAAATCTTTGGCCGGCGTGCGATCGTATCGTACCGCATTCGACGAGCCGATAATGACGGCCATCGCTTTCGATGACGCCCCAGCCGGTGATTTCGCTTCCTGGATCAATTCCTAAAACGCGCATTTTTAAATGAGGTGAGCCGCCGCGTTGCTTAGTTAAATCAGAATCTTCAAATCCTTGAAGCCTGAGATCTCAAATTTGGGATCTCAAATCTCAAAATATAAAACTCAGAAGTCAGAACTTAGAACTAAAACTAAGAACTTTAGAACTGAGCGCCGCGAGTATACTACACAGAAAACAGCGCGTATGGACTTTTCTTTCCGGCAGCTTATTTAATTTCTTGCCAGAACTTTTGCATCCAGTTTGAGTTTTGAACTCGATTAGCAGGAGCTTGAGGTTGTGCGGGTTTTGAAGATGAGGTAACGGGCATGCGGGTCGGCGCCGCATGCCCAATCTTTACTCTCACTTCAAACCTTATCGCCGGCAGGTATGATTAACTGTTGCCCTACCTGAATCTTGTCCGGATCGTGAAGCTTGTCGCGGTTCGCATAGAAGATGCGCATGTACTCGTTAGCATCTCCATAAAACTGCTTGCTAATCCGAGAGAGGTTGTCGCCTGCTTTAACGGTGTACGTCTCGCCACCTGAACCTTGACCGCCTCCCGCCGTTGCGCCCATGGCGCGTTTTTCGTCCACCGTAATCTCAGCAGTCACGTCGTCCTGGCTGGGATTGACCAGCTTTATCTGATCCCAGAATTTGTTTTTGGCATCTCCGGACGGTGCAATGCCGCGGATGAAGAGTTTATTGTCCTGCACATGAAGATTTTGAAATTGGATCTGTTGCTGGTCAGCCATGTTGAGTACTGACTGGTATTTCTGTTTCAACTCATTAAAGCGCTGTTGCGCTCCTTGTTGTTGTTCTGCCTCAGAAGCGCCCTGGCCAAACATTTTGTCGAAAAGTCCCATGATTTTTTTCCTTTCCCTGGTTGTGGCTACTGCCGTATTTCAAATATTGGGGGGCGTTAACTTGCAATGAATATGCCGAAGTTTAGCCGGTCAGTTGTGCTTGGCGAACTTCACCTCCACCGACTATTGGGTTGAGGCTTGTTGGGGAAACAGATCGGCCAGCGCCTCTGATGCCAGCGACTGCCATTCGTCACTCGAGGGTGCCCACTCAAACTTTTCGTAATGAAGTTTGCCGTTTTGCGGCGGTGCGCTGAAGTCATAGGTCAAGGGTTGTCGAAATTTCTCAGGACCTAAAGGCGATAATTCGAGGCTCTCTCGCTGCGTCTCAAAACATGCAAACATTCTCTGCTTTAACTCCCTGGCCCGCTCGTCCAACAACAGCGTGGTTATCTCGCGACCATCTCCCGGCAAGAAATCGGGCACCTTCGCCTTGAAATCATTGCTGGGATGTAGAGCTATCTCGAAAACCGCCGGCGGCTTGAAACCGTTTTCTTTTATCAGGCGCACAGCAGCCTGCGTTGCGAATGCCGTGGCATCGTGATCCGGATGTCCACCTTCGTAACCGTGCGTTAGCACAACGTCCGCCGCCGACTGTTGTAGAAAACTCGTTATCTTTTTTGTCAGATCTGACAGACAAGCCGACGCGCATTGGTCGGTAACCTCTAAATCGATGACGCGATCTTCGGGCACATTTGCAATCGCCAGCGCAGCGAGGCACTCTTCTTTGCGTGCTCGAGCGTAATCAGAACGCTCGTTAAAGCCGGCGGCTTTAGCATCCTGCATGTCGCGCGGCGCGCCATCCGTTACGTGCAGGATAGTGACGTCAACAAGTTTAGAGATCAAACATCCAGCACCAACTACTTCATCGGCCGGGTGCGCCACTATCACCGAACAACGCATAGTTCGATTCAAGTCACCCGTGCCAAATAGTTTGGCATGAGCCGAGCGCGGTGTTGTCCGCGGCGTGTGTCTAACGGGCTGAGTCATCAACGCCACCTGCTACAGGTTCAGGATTGGCAGCAATTGAGCTTCGCCCCTTCGAATATCTCGCATGAAATCGAGACATACGCTGTTTATGTCCGGTACGAATTGCAGTGCCGCCTGGTCCCGAGTTCCACCCAAAAGATTGGGCAACACCGCTCAAAAAGGTAAGCCTGCGTAGAATGAATGCGAAGCTTTTGGTGTTTGCCCTCAATCTTTTAAGCTTTGCCTCCGATAGATCTACTCAACCCTCATACCAGAACGCTGGCTGTGACCTGTAAGGCGGCGATTCGATGATTTTTGAGAAACTATGAAGTGAGATTAAAAGCATGTCTTCAAACCTACGCCAAGGGCGTTCGCAAATCTCAGCCCAGGTTTCCTACCCTGGGGTCGGTTCGGCGAGGCAATATTGAGAACTCTGAAAGAGTTCGCCAACTCCTTCAGGGTTAAGCGCAAATGTTTGCTGCGTGACCCAGGCGTAGGAAAGCTTGGGCTGGCACTAGGAAACTCCTTCGGAGTTAGTTGCTCGCCGTTCAGATCGTTTTCGAGCTCTTGAAGGACTTATTGGTGTGCAAAAGCCGTGAAGTTTACGTAGGGGTGTTGGCTCCTACTTCACCTGGTCAATCGTGCACGCCTTCGGCTTCTTCTCCGGACGCCAACGCAAAAACCTTGTACCATGACGAAAACGCCCACCAGTAAAATGATCGTATTGAACTTCGATTACAAGTTTCGTTTTTAAAGGCTTCCATTCCGCCGAACGCTCGGTGCTCCAGCGGCTTGGGCCACCGGGCGCGTTGCCGGTGAATCCTGGTGGCTGGATCAGCGGCTCAAGCTTCTTCGCTAACTCTTTTTTCTCAGCTTCATTAAAGCTCGAAGTGAAACCAACGTGATGAAGCAACCCAGCGTCGTCATACAAACCAAGCAACAGCGAGCCGACAACTTTGCCTTTCGACGCATAGCGAAATCCGCCCACGACGCAATCGGCTGTGCGCATTCGTTTGACTTTCTGCATGCCATCGCGCGTGCCGGAGCGATAAGGGAGATCACTGCGCTTCGCAATCACGCCATCCAACTTTAGACCAGTTGTCGAAAGCCACTTCTGCGCGGTGGCGTAGCTGTCGGTTTTGGGCGATAACTCGATGATCGCGTTCTTAGCAAAGAATTTCTTGGCAAACTTCTCCAGCTTTGGACGGCGCTTAGCGAGTGACTGTTCCCAAATCGCCTTACATGCTTCATCAACCAGAAGATCGAAGACGATGTAATTTGCCGGGGTGGCGCGCGACAGCTTTTGAATGCGACTGGCGGCTGGATGAATGCGCTGCAACAGATCGTCAAACGACAGTCCGCCTTTGACGGGAATCACGAGTTCACCGTCGAGTACAAACCTAGTAGCTTTCAACTGCAGCAGCGCTTCGACGATTTCTGGAAAGTATCGCGCGAGAGGTTGGCCCGACTTTGATTGCAACTCAATCTTGTTACCATCACGGAAAGCCAAACAGCGAAAACCATCCCACTTCGGTTCATACTCCCACTGCTCGCCCGCTGGAATTTTATCCACGAGCTGCGCTTCCATCGGCGGAAAAGGCGGCTTGATCGGAAGAGTCATGCGGGAACAATAGCAGAAGTCGAAGGTCAGCGTTAGAAGTCGTGATTCAGAAGATACCGTCGAAAGTTTTT
Source organism: bacterium (assembly GCA_040003695.1). Classification (GTDB taxonomy): domain Bacteria; phylum Acidobacteriota; class Blastocatellia; order Pyrinomonadales; family Pyrinomonadaceae; genus PSRF01. The sequence continues at coordinate 1,694 of JBDUCB010000253.1, read as the reverse complement.
CGGCTTTGCCGCCTGATGTGCGGAAGGGCTGAGCCCTTCCGACGACTGTTTCCGCCAATCGGGGCTGTGCCCCAAGCGTCGTTATCGAGGGCACAGCCCAGAGATGCGTTTACCGGAAAGGCGAAGCTTTTCCGCACATCAATCGGCAAAGCCGAGAAGGCGAAGTAACGAAATTTGTCTTGGCACTAAATTTAGGCACCTCCCTTGCACACCATTCAAGAGAAGGCTTCATAACCCTGAATAACCAATCGTTGACGGTGTGCAAACGAGACATCCTCTGCGTCGATTTGTACCGGATGGCTACATAAACGCGAGAACTTTCGAAACACTACCAGCTTTATAGCGACGAGAAACAATGAGCAAACCAATAGAGTCCGCATTTGAACCAACGGAAGAAGAACCAGCGCAAACTTTGTCCGTTTGGATGGACACAGCCTCAATTCCGCTCGAAACACCGTTGACTGAGCGCATTAGCGCTGACGTGTGCATTGTCGGCGCAGGCATCGCCGGAATGACGACCGCTTACCTGCTGGCGCGCGAAGGCAAGTCGGTCGTGGTGCTGGATGATGGACCAATCGGCGGCGGCATGACGGGACGAACCACGGCACATCTGGTTAACGCGCTCGATGATCGCTATTTCGAGTTGGAACGACTTCATGGTGAAGACGGCGCGCGCCTCGCTGCGCAGAGTCACACGGCAGCAATTGATAAGGTCGAAGAAATTGTTAACAAAGAAAAAATCGACTGCGAGTTTGAACGGCTGGATGGTTACTTGTTTGTACCGCCGCGCGATTCAAAGAAGATCCTCGACGACGAATTGGCTGCTGTCCATCGGGCGGGTTTAACCGATATTGAAAAAGTCGAACGCGTTCCGTGGGATTCCTACGACACTGGTGTGGCCTTGCGTTTTCCGCGGCAAGCGCAGTTTCATCCGCTCAAGTACCTGGCTGGTCTGGCCACTGCGATAAAACAAAAAGGCGGCCGCATTTATACCGAGAGTCATGCGAAGGAAATCGAAGGCGGCAAGAAGGCGCGCGTGGAAACAACCGGCGGCGGAGTGGTGACTGCGGATGCCGTGGTGATAGCAACGAACACTCCGGTCAACGATCTGCTCGCAATTCATACTAAACAAGCGGCGTACCAAACGTACGTAATCGGCGCGCGCATTCCGCGCGGCTCGGTAACGCGGGGGCTCTACTGGGACACGCCCGATCCGTATCACTACATTCGCATCGAGACGGTTGGTAAAGGCGCGGCTGCCTACGACGTTTTGATTGTTGGCGGCGAAGATCATAAGACAGGACAAAAGGACGATGCCGGCAAGCGCTTTGGCGCGCTGGAACGCTGGACGCGCCATCGCTTTCCGATGATTGAAAGCATTGAGTATCGCTGGTCGGGCGAGGTGATGGAACCGAACGATGGCCTGGCGTTTATTGGCCGGAACCCGATGGACTCCAAAAATGTTTACATCGCAACCGGCGATTCCGGCAACGGCATGACGCACGGCACGATTGCGGGAATACTCTTGACTGATCTGATTCTTGATCGCAAGAACGATTGGGAGTCGATATACGATCCATCGCGCATCACGCTAAAGGCGCTGCCGGAGTTTGCCAGAGAAAATTTGAATGTCGCGGCGCAGTATACCGATCTGGTCGTCGGCGCTGATGTTGATTCAATTGACGAAGTGAAAC
>JBDUCB010000102.1:0-8648 GCA_040003695.1 bacterium | reverse complement strand
CAGAACCAGGACGGGAAGCCGATGAAGTTGGATGACTTCGCCGGCAAATGGCTCGTTCTTTATGTTTACCCGAAGGATGACACACCGGGTTGCACTCTTCAGGGCAAATCATTTACTGCAACGAAGCAGGAATTTGATGATGCTGGTATCGCAGTGGTGGGCGTAAGCGCGGATGATGTGGCCTCGCACAAAGATTTCTGCAACAAGTTCGCTTTTACTATCGACTTACTCGCCGATCCGAATCACGAACTACTGGACGCAGCAAGTGTGGGCCAAAGCGACTACAAAGGCACGATGTACTGGAATCGCACTTCATTCGTGATCGATCCGCAAGGCGTCTTGCGCAAGATCTACGAGAAAGTGAATCCCGAAGGCCACGAGCAGGTGTTGTTAAAGGACATTAAAGCGATGCAGGCCACCGGCGCCTCAGCCTAGTTTTAGGAACGCGTGCTGTTGAATGACATCAAGATGCTGCAGGACGCGGTTTAGAATAAATTTTTTGCGCTTAGTGGGGTTGAATTCTGTGATCTCACCTTCATGGAGCGCTTGGCGACAGCTTGGCAGAAAGTTCTCCGACGTCGAAAACATAGCCGATCTGTTTGCTGATCAGAACTAACAGCTTGTTGCCCTCAACGCTGAATCGGAAAGCGGCATCGCTTCTGAGGGCAATACGCCCAACGCTGTCAGGGCTGATCTCGAATGAACCTCTCGCAAACAAGATCGTAGCATTGTATTGCCGGCGTAAGAGTCCACGATTTCCATCAGATCGTCCTTGTTTCCCAATTCCTTTGCGCGCGCAGTCTTTTTTCAACGGGCCCACCGCCAGCGGCTACATAAGTGCCACGCCTCCGCTTCATGGCGCCAGCTTCTGCTGCAAGTCCTGATGCATCACGAAAAAATATTCAGACGGCAATGATCAACCAACATTAATCAGCCAAGAGCTACAAACAGGTTCAACCTCTCAAGAATTCCTCAAGTCCTTCTCAAGTGTGCTGAATATTCTGTACACCTCAAGACAGCATTTTTTAGGGAAGCGCAGAAACGCAAATCAATCTGAAAACCCGCGTGGTCTGGCGGAAAGTTAGGACCGAAGGAGAGGCACAATGAAAATAGACAGAGCGATTAAGAAAGTCATGATCGCTTCGCCGATCAGGATATCGACTCTTACTTTGGGGATCCTCGTTAGCTCACTTGTCGTGCTGGCGTTGATCTTAACAGTGCTATCGACGGCAGTGCCGAGCTCGCAAGCAGCAACTCCCGCCGCGGGGACAATCGGGCCGACGCCAGATCCGCAGTCGCTTACCTGGTTAGGCATGTTCTATACATTCCAAGCGACTCCGGTACCTGAGTCTTGCGCACCCGTGGACCCGCTCAATGCGACCTGTGACCACTTCTCGCTAACAGTTAACGTTCTTCCCAGCTACTGGGACACAAACACCGGCGGCGCGGACATTGCCATCAGTTGGGGAAGCCCGGACAACGACTTCGATCTGTTCGTTTACGACAACACCGGTACCCTGGTCGGCTCTTCCGCCAGTGGCGGCACAACTTCGGAGCGGGTCTTTATCCAGAGCGCGAACAGCGACCAAAGCCCTTACGAAGTGCGTGTTGTTCCTTTCCTGGTTGTCAACTCCAACTACAGTGGTAGTGCAGGCTTCGTTTCCCAGCCCGGTGGCCCTGCGCCTAACCCGGTGCGCGCCGATGGCGGGCTGAAGTTCTCGCCACCTGCGACTGTAGTGGACCCGCAGCGGACTGAGGGCGAGCCGGTAAACTTTATCGATAAGAATGGCAACTACTGGGAGTCGGGCCCGTACGGGTTCAGCACCGCGCAAAGTTTCATTCACCGTTCGACGGATTCCGGTAACCAATTCAACATCGTCAGCTTTATCGGTTTGCGACCAAACGCGCCGCCGGGCGGCGGTGACACTGATGTCGCAGTTGATGATCAGGGCGATGTTTACTTTATCGATCTGGAGGCGCTAATCAACATTGGCTGTGCAGTTAGTGAAGATAACGGAAACAACTGGACCACGAATAACGGGTGCGTTTTAGACACCACGACCGATCGGCAATGGCTCGCAGTCGACAACGGGCCAACATCAGGCCCCGATGACAACACTATCTTTATGGCCTACAGGAGTACCGGTTCTTTCATTTACTCTACGCCGGGCGCCGACGATCCTGACGATGCAGGCGGCGGCGTAATCTACTCAAATTCGTCTGCAGACCTCGTGAATCCGGTCAGCACAGGAGCGCCCTGCGGGCAGCTGCGCTTCGATCCGGTCAAGCGAAACCTTTACTATCCGTGCGTAGCCGGCGATCACGTCGAGATCACCGTGGGTCACGTCAGCGTGGGGCAAAGGACAGGAATCACCTACACGAACTATTCGGCTCCTGTGTCTCCCGGTGGCGGACCAGTAGGCGATGTCTTTCCCGCCCTCGCGATTGACACGGCCGGAAATGTCTTCGCCGTGTGGATCGACGAAACAGATCACAATGTGTACTACTCGTACTCAACCAACCAAGGGCAGACATGGGCCGCGCCGCGCCAGATTAATGGCAACGACGCAAACTCGAATGAGTTCGTATGGGCGCAGGCCGGGGCTCCCGGTACGCTCGCTGTTGCCTGGATTGGCTCGAGTTCGAATCTGGACAGCGATAACATGCCCTCCTGGTACAACAACCGCCAGGCGGCGAGCGCGTTTCCGTGGTTCGGATATGCCTCGCTGATCCGAAGCGCGACCAGCGGTTCGCCAAACTTCGCCCAGCAAAAGTTCACCGATCAACCGATGCACTATGGCCAAATCTGTAATCAGGGCCTGGGTTGCACAATTTCCGGTGGTGACCGAACGATGGCCGATTACATGTCGCTATATCTGGATCGCGACGGCAGCATGCGCCTTGCCTTTAACGACACCACGAGCCAGCACCACGGCGCGCACGTCTTCGAGGTGCGGCAAATAGCTGGTCCAAGTGGCATCGGCACCACGATCAACAAGGCTGTGGCAACAAATCCGGTTTCAGATCCGACAGGCGATGCACAGTCGCCACATTACGCGCCAACAGGAACCGGGGCCAACCTGCCGCAGTTTGACTTCACACAGTTGAAGCTCAGCACGCCAAATCCAAACACGTTACGTGTGCAGATGACGCTTAACAGTCTCATCTCGCTGCTACCGCCGACGGGCAAAACCAAGTCGCTCTGGCTTACGCGATTCCAGGCTCGATCGCTCGGCGACGAAGGTGAGGAGTCGTACCGGATCTTCTACGTGGGCGCCGAGTCAATTGGTGGTGGGATGCCGACGTTCTTTGCCGGCAGCGGCGACTCGAACAATAATGGCGTACCTGGTGATGGTTGCGTGAACACCACGCCAGAGAATTGCAAGATCGTTCAGTATCCGAACGAGATGACTGCCACGGGCATAGTGAACGGCAACGTGATCACGATCGAAGTGCCCTTGCAAGGTGGCTTCGGTGCTGGTCGTCCGATTTTTGGCGACACGCTTTACAACGTGACGGCGCTTAGCTTCGGACGCGATAACGATACGGATGTTTATGCCGACCTCGACGCAACACGTTCCTTCGATTTCAAACTTAGCGGCGGCGGTGGAGGCGGTGGCGGTACCGGTGGCACTTGCAAAGTCACCGGTGGCGGCGCGATCCCGGGCACTGCGCCGATGACCGAAGCTCCGTTCAGCATCAATGCGCTTCCTGGTTTGAAGGGGAAAGTGCAATATCGCGACGGCACCTTTGCCGATTTCCGTTCGACGCAGATCACTTCGATCGAATGTAATGGCAACGGTGCACAGGTAAAGGGGAACGGCGTTAACAATGGGCAGATGGTAACGTTCACTGTGGACGTCACGGATAATGGTGAGCCTGGCACGTCGGACGTGTTTAAGATCACGATCGGCATGTACAACCGGGCCGGCACATTGACCCGTGGCAATCTCCAAGTCCATAACTAGCCCGGAACACAGAGAGGCCGGCGATTTCGCCGGCCTCTCTTCTCAAACTCTCGGGAGCGAAAATGCTTCAACGGGCGGCGGTAGTCTGGATCGCGCTACTTGCAGTCATCTTCGCCGGTGGCTGTGGCTCAAAACCGGCGCTAGTTTCCACGCCGGCAAAGAGCTTACCTCCTTGCGCGAAGGCTGGGCCGGCAGTTGGCCTGCCACCGGATTTCCCGAGCAACTTTCCGCTCCCTCCCGGAGCGGTCATCACCTCAAGCCAGCGCTACGAAAGAGGAGCTATTGTCGTAGGCGGCTTTATTCCTTTGGAGCTCAAAGACGCAGTGGCCTTCTTTAAAGGCAAGCTTCCGGCCGCGGGATATCAACTCCTCGAAGGCGACGCCGAGATGGACGAGGCTGAATCGACATTTTCGGGTCAGGGCTTTCGCGGCAAGTGGAAGGTTAACGGCTTACTCAATTGTCCCGGGGTCGTGGCACTCACGATCGCTCTTTCGAAGCCTTAGGTTGCTCACGGCGACTAGCCGCCGATAAAGCTCATGGATCGCGAAGGCGCGACGAATTGAGGGTCATTGATGTAGTGGCGTGGCTCTTTCTTCAATACCACCGACTCGATGAACTCGATGATTTCGGCGCGGGTTGCGCCCGTGCGCACTACATCCCGCAGCGAATGTTCGACAGTTGAAAACAGGCAGGTGCGAATTTGGCCGTCGGCGGTAAGACGAATGCGCGAGCAGGCGCCGCAGAACGGTTCGGTAACCGGCGCAATGATGCCGATTTCTCCCGGGGCGCCATCCGCAAAACGATAACGCGACGAAGTTTCTGAACCACGAAAAACATCGAGCGGTTCGAGAGCAAACCTTTCTTCGATCCGCTCACGAATTTCTCGGCCCGAGACTACGTCCTCACGCGACCAATCGTGGCCCGAATCAAGTGGCATAAATTCGATGAAGCGCATTTTCACATCGTGTTCGCGCGCGAAAGCCGCGAAGTCGGCCACTTCATCTTCGTTGTGACCACGCACAATCACGGCATTGATCTTGATTGGTTCCAGTCCCGCCTGTTTCGCCGCTTCGATGCCAGCAAGCACCCGATCCAGAACATCGACACCCGTCATCTGTTTAAAAGTATCGCGCTTCAAACTGTCCAGACTGATCGTGATGCGGTCCAGCCCCGCTTGCTTCAGACCTTGCGCGCGATCCGGCAGGAAATAACCGTTAGTCGTGAGCGCGAGATCGCGCAGTCCGATTCCTTGTCCGACAAACTTTAGTTTGTCGCTATCTGGGCTGGGACACGTCTGACGTACGCCATCGACAAACTGAAGTTTGTCGGACATTGGCGATTTCAGTTTCGCAAGCTTTTCGATGATTGTTTCGATGTCGCGGCGCATCATCGGCTCGCCGCCAGTCAACCTGATCTTCTCAATGCCAAGCGATACGAAGATATCGCACACGTATTCAATCTCTTCATACGAGAGCATTTGTTCTTTCGGTGCAATCGGCGGCTCGCCGTGAGGCAGGCAATAGAAGCAGCGAAAATTGCAACGGTCTGTGAGCGACACGCGCAGATCGCGTATCCCCCGGCCGTATGAATCTTTCAGCCGAGTGGCCGGCGCGGCTTGCTTCGTGTGGTTGATAACCTGCATTGTTACTCAGATAATACGCCGTGACTACATATCAACCAAACTCCGGATGCCAGCCAACTATTAACGCCTGTTAGCGCTTTGAAAATCCGACTGTGGCGCGTCCTTCGCCGCCCCGGCTACAATCGACAAAACTTTCTATTGTCTAAGCCAATCGATGAAACGCTGTCCTACATGCCTTAGGGTCTATCAGGAGGAATCGCTCCGGTTCTGTCGCATTGATGGAACACTTCTTTCATCAGCCACGGCGGCCGAATCCCAGACACTCAAACTGAACGCTCCTGAACATCAAGCACTTAACACTGAAAGTCTGCAGCCTGAGCGTGCGTCGCCAAAACTCTCGCAGATTACTTTCGACGAAGCGATTGAAGAGTATCCAGCGTGGTTGCCTGATGGAGAGTCGATTCTCTTCAGCCGTGAGCGTGCCGGCTTAAGAAAAATCTTTTGCAAAAACATTACCAGCGGAGAAGAGTCGCAGTTAACAACGGGAGACTACGACGAGATTCAACCGGCATGCTCACCAGATGGTAAAACGGCGCTCTTTGTCCGGTCCCGCAAAGCACACGTAAAGCTTGAACCTGGAGATGTCTTTGGAGTTTTCACTGACGGAGATGTTTGGGCGCTCGATCTTGTTTCGGGAAAGGAGAAGAAGCTCATCGAGAATGCTTCTAACCCGGACTATTCGCCCGACGGAAAGCGAATTGCTTTTGATGCTTCATGGGTGGGACCACGTCGTATTTGGCTGGTTGATAGTCAGGGCCACAACCCGCAACAGCTTACGTCCGACAGTTCCGAAGCGGTAACCCACGTCCGTCCACGCTGGTCACCCGATGGCGCGAGAGTGGTATTTCAAAACATCGAGCGAACAAAATTCGACGTGCGCATAGTCGATCTGAATACCGGCCGATCCGTTTGGGTGACGAATGATGCGGTCCAGGACATCAATCCTGCTTGGTCTCCAACTGGACAACACGTGTACTTCTCATCTTATCGCGGTGGCGGAATAAACATCTGGCGTGCGCGGGTTGCAGCCGACGGAACACCCGCGGGAGCGCCTCAACAATTGACCATCGGAGCGGGGCAGGATGTAGAGATCGCTCTAGCCCGAGACGGCAGGCGGCTGGCGTTTTCGATCTTGCGCCAGAATGCCGACATCTGGCGGCTGCCTGTTTCGCCTGAAAACGGTAAGCCAACCGGCCTACCCCAGGAAGTCATAACTACAACTCGTGAAGACAGTCGTGGAGCATGGTCGCCGGACGGAAACATGATCGCGTTTAATTCGGATCGCACGGGGGAAATGAACATCTGGGTTTTCTCGCTTATGGATCGCACCTCGCGCCAGTTAACGAAAGGGCCGGGTGGGGATTACCAGGCAAACTGGGCGCCCGACGGAAAACGCGTTGTGTTCTTCTCATCGCGCGCCGGCACTGCAGATATTTGGTCGGCTGAAATAATTGGCGGCGAATTGAAACGCTTAACAACCACTGACTCGATCGACGTGAATCCATTCTATTCGCCTGACGGAAAATTGATTGCCTACAATTCTGACGAAGGCGGACGGCCCGAGGTTTGGATAATGAATGCCGACGGCACAGACGCGCGACAGCTGACCAGCGTCGGCGTGATGGGCCACTTCCTGCGCTGGAACCTCAATGGTGATGGAATTATTTTTCGATCTCCCGGCCACGGTAATGCACGAACGCTGGAAGCGCCCATCGACGGAGGCGAGCCGAAAGTCTTTTGTGAAGTGGTGGGCGGATCGCACATGTCGCTGTCGCCGGACCATGCTTGGGTCATAGACGTCATCGGTCACAAGACGCTCTGGGCTTCTCCGGTAAAGTCGGGCCAGCCGAAGAGCGTTTTTGAATTTGACGATCCTGACGTAAGAATCGATTATCCGGTTTGGTCACCGGACGGGAATTGGGTGCTTTTCGATCGTTTCAGACCACAGGGTGGGGACATCTGGATGATGGAGAATATCGAGTAAGCGAAATCACTTCACTGCCAACGCCGTCTTCAAATCCGCAGTCAGGTTCTCACGCGTTCGTGCCGGCGTAGTTATTCTAGTGACGAATCGAGCGCCTGCCGCTTATCATTTTCGCAATGACCTTAACATTCACTTCACTACTCGCGCTGGATGCGTCAATATTATTTGCTGCCTTGATGTTGTGCTGTTGCGCTTCCGCATTCGCAAAATGCGGGGAGGTTCCCGCACCCATGCGGCAACCAGACGAAAAGGGTTGTACCAGCAGCGGATTAAACTACGCTATTTATGGAACGGGCCAGCCGCTGCTGGCAATTCACGGCTTGGGCGCCAGCATGTATTCGTGGCGTGAGTTCGTCAAGGAGAAGGATACGTTTCCGGGGTACCAGATTATTCTGATTGACCTCAAGGGCGCCGGCAATTCACTAAAGCCTCACGACAAAAATTATTCGATCCTCACGCAGCGCGATCTTGTTTATGATTTTATTCAGGAGCTGGACCTAAAAGACCTGACGCTGGTGGGAAATTCATATGGCGGCGCTGTCTCGCTGATACTCACCCTCAAACTGATCAAAGATAATCCCGGTCTCCTTTCGAAATTAATCCTAATCGACAGCGGCGGATACGATAAGTTACTGCCCTGGTACCTGAAGCTCCTCAGAATGCCCTTCCTTGGTTGGTTGGCGCTTCATATTTTGTCACCACGCCAGTCTGCCGAAACTGTTTTGAAAAATGCTTATTACAATGATCATTTGATTACTCAGGAACAAATCACTGCGTACGCCGAGCCGATAGGTTCACCCGGGGGCCGGTATGCATTACTTCAAACAGCAAAGGGAGCCATTCCGCAGGACATCGACAAAATAATTGCGCAGTATCCCAGCATCAATGTGCCTACATGGATCTTGTGGGGACTGGACGATGAGGTTATTCCTCTAGAGATCGGAAAGATGCTACACGAAGCAATTCCCGGATCGCGCCTGGAGCTGATTAACGATTGCGGTCATGTGCCGCAGGAAGAAAAACCTGCGGAAACAATTTGCTGGATGAGAGAATT
>JBDUCB010000064.1:0-8690 GCA_040003695.1 bacterium | reverse complement strand
GTGGTTCTGACACGCCCTCCCTAACGGTCGGGCTACTGCCCCGGTCTACTGTGCCCCGGTCTACTGTCCCCCGGGCTACTGTGCCCCGGCCTACTGTCTCCTGACTACTGCCTACTGTCTCCTGACTACTGCCTACTGTCTCCTGACTACCGTCCTCTGACTTCTGATCTCTGACCTCTGATCTCTGATTTATCTCGGCCATAGTTTTTGCTTTGTCGATGCGCGGAAAGAGCGGCTTCACTTCGCCAACGGGCGCGCCTTCCTTGAGTTCACCCCACTTAAGTTTTGCCGGATCCATCTCGGCCAATTTCTCACTTAGATTTAGTTGCTGCCAAATTTCCTGTGTCGCCGCCGGCATTACCGGATAGAGCATGACGCACAACCAGCGCAGCGTTTCAGCAGCACGGTACAAAACAGCACTCAACGTCTGATGTTGGTTGATATCTTTTGCAAGCTCCCAAGGTTTCGCTTCGCTGATCATCTTGTCGATGCGCGCCACAATGGACCATGCAACCTCCAGTGCTTTACTAAATGAATATGTTTCAAGCTGCTGAAGATATTGCACGCGCGCGTGCTCAATGAACCCGGCGATTGTGGTAGCGTCAGTGTCTACGCCGGTGCGTTTCGCCAGTAACAGCTTATCTTCCGAGATCACGCCCGAGGGAATCCGACTGCTGTTGTAACGCGCAATCATGGTTAGCGTGCGACTGGAGAGATTGCCCAGCCCGCTGGCCAGATCGCTGTTAGTGCGATCGATTAGCGCTTCATAACCAAAGCGGCCATCCTGGCCAAACACCATTTCGCGCAGACAGAAATAACGAATTGCGTCCACTCGAAAATGTTTGCTAAGCACCTCCAGCTCGATCGTGTTACCGAGCGTCTTGGACATCTTTCTGCTGTTGGCATCGAGCCACATGCCGTGGGCCACGATCGCGCGCGGTTGTTCGACGCCAGCCGCCATCAGAAACGCAGGCCAGTAGACGGCGTGGAACCGCAGGATGTCTTTGCCCACCAAATGCAGCGCCGGCCAGAACTTCTCAAAACCGACCGCACGATTCTGTTGTTCGTTACCAAAGCCGATCGCAGTGATGTAATTCGTGAGGGCGTCAAACCAGACGTACATCGTGTGATCGGGATCATCAGGAACGGGCACACCCCAGCTCACGGATGATTTCAAGCGGCTGACGGAAAGATCCTGAAGGCCACCGCGCACGAAGCTGGTCACTTCATTCTTCCGTGTTTCAGGTTGCACAAAGTCTGGGCGAGATTCGTAAAGCCCAAGCAACGCGTCGCCATAGTCAGACAAACGAAAGAAGTAACTGTCCTCGGAAATGCGATCGAGCGCCATGTCGTGGATCAGGCAGGTCGGCGGCTCGCCGGCGTTCGCTGGCTTTGCGTATTCGTCTTCAGTTTTATAAGCGGCGCAGGCAGCGCAAAACCAACCTTCGTAGTGGCCTTTATAAATGGCATCGTTGCCCTTCGGCGTTTTCGCCTTTGCGGCTCGTCGCCAAAATTCACTCACGCCTTCATAGTGAAAGGGTTCACTGGTGCGCATGAAGATGTCGTAGCCACCGTGTTCTGTGTCCAGGCCAAACCCGCCTGTCATCTTTTTAAAATAATTAACGACGTAATCGGCTTGTTCCTTCGGCGTGCGGCCGGCGCGTTCGGCAGCGCGTTCGATGTTTATGCCGTGCTCATCGGTGCCGGTCAGAAAGAAAGTTTCAATTCCCTGCTGGCGTTTGTGGCGCGCAATCGTGTCTGCCACAATCATCGTGTAGAGATGACCGAGATGCGGCAGATTGTTGGCGTAGTAGATGGGAGTGGTGACGTAAAAAGTTTTCATCGATAGTTGAATTGCGAGGATGTACCGGGATTCAGCCAGATTTTCCATTTATCATTTGTCATTTTTCATTTGCCATTCAGAATAGCGGTAATCTTTGGCTGCCACTCACGAAGTTCAGAGTACAACCTTTAGGTTGCTGTCTTCTGAGGAAAAGCAAGCTAAAGCTTGAACTCTGAACTACTGGCACCCTCCCCAGTGTCGAATGAAAAATGAGAAATGAGAAATGACAAATGGAAAATCTGAATCTCCTTCCCGCTTCCGAGATTTCTACCGTCAAGTTACCGTTTACTGTTCTTAGCGAATTCGTCAGTCGGATTGAACCGAGGCAGCGCGGGATCATTTGCGATGCGAACGCCAATCGCCATGGCAATCTCGGTCTCCTGGATCATGCCGCGATAGTCCCAATTAGGATCGTATTCATCCGAAGGCTGATGATAGTGCTTCGTGTTGTAAGCCTTAAACTGCTCTGCGCCCCAACCCTTTGGCCGGCCCACAAAATCATCGCCCTCTTTTAGACTAATCGACGGCACGCCAACCTTCGCAAACGGAAAGTGATCGGAACGATAGAAAGACCCTTGCTCAGGACGCGAATCCGGAGAAACACGCATGCCGCGATCGCGTGCCACGGCTTCGACTACTGCTTTCAAGGAAGAGCGTTCTGCACCAAGTGGCGTGAAGTCGTGAGTTACACCGACCATATTCATAGAATCTAGATTCACATTAGCGGCAGTTTTATTTATAGGGACGACGGGATGTCTGGAATACCATTCCGCGCCCAGCAGCCCCTGCTCTTCCGCAGTTGGAAACAGAAACAAACTTGAACGCCGCGGCCGTTGCGCAGCGGGCAGTTTAGAAAGCGCTTCCGCGATTGCGAGTATAGCCGCGCAACCGGAAGCGTTATCAACCGCGCCGTTGTAAATGGTGTCTCCGGTTTTATCGGGCGCGCCAACGCCCAGGTGGTCCCAATGCGCGGAATAGACCACATACTCGTCGCGCAATTTCGGATCGCGGCCGGAAAGAACGCCAACAACATTTGGCGCCTCGACGCGCTTGAGTTCGCTTTTTAAATTGATGTTCCCCTTGAGGTTTAATCTGATAGGTTCGAAATCTCTGGATGCGGCCTTGGTTCGCAGTTCGCCAAGATCGTAACCGGCAAGCTTCATGATCTTTTGCGCCGTATCGTCCGTTACCCACGAACGAAATTTCAAAAACGGCGTCGGGTCACCAGCCGTGCGCGCGATGTCGAAGCGCCACGAGCCGTTTGACGTACGAACGACGCTCCACGGATAACCGGCAGACTGATCGGTGTGCAATAGAATTACGCCCGCCGCACCGCGCCGCGCAGCCTCTTCAAACTTGTAGGTCCAGCGGCCATAGTAGGTCAGCGCTTTGCCACCAAAAAGATTCGGCTCAGCCGCGGTAGCAGGTGGATCATTGACCATCATCACCAGAATCTTGCCGCGATAATCGGATTCGCCGCCTTTGTAGTCGTTCCACTTCTCTTCCGGGGCGTTAATCCCATAGCCAACGAAAACAAGATCCGTATCGACGTCGACGTCTTCGGTTTGGGCTCCCGTGAACGCAACATAGTCATCGGCAAACTTGAAAGTCTCTTTACCGTTTCGTCCGGAGATAATCAGTTTCGTGTTGGGATCGGCTTTCACGCCGACCAGCGAAACGGGTTGAAAGAAACTGCCCTTGGCGCCCGCGCCTTTCAAGCCAAGCGCTTCCATTTGTGCTGCCAGGTAATTTGCCGCGATCTCACCACCACGTGCGCCAGTGCCGCGACCTTCCAACAAGTCGCTGGAGAGAAATTTGATATGCGCGCGCATGGCGTCTTCGTTGAGCGGAACGTTGGTGCGGCCACGCGATTGCGCGAACCCACTGACGGCCAGTGCCGCGATCATGGTAGTAACGATTACGCTTTGAAATCTCGTTGCCAGTCTTCGCATCTTTCTCTCACTCCTTGCCCGTAATAAGAGCCATTGCTTCTGCGCGCGTGCGCGGATCGCTACGAAAGCCGCCGAGCACTGCTGACGTAATTGTCTTGGCATCCGCCTTTCGCACGCCACGTAACGTCATGCATGTATGCGCCGCTTCAATCACCACCATCACGCCAATCGGTTTCAGTCCTTCAAAAAGCGTGTTTGCAATGTCGGTCGTTAAGCGTTCTTGCAGTTGTAGGCGACGCGAAAATGTTTCCGCCAAGCGAGCCAGCTTTGAAATGCCCAGAATATGTCCGTCGCGCGGGATGTATGCAATGTGGCACTTGCCCACAAATGGCGCCAGATGATGTTCGCACATTGATGCGATGCTAATGTCTTTGACGATCACCATCTCATCGTGTTTGTCGCCGGGCAAAGGCACCACATGCTGCGCCGGATCTTCGCGCATGCCGGATGTCAGCTCAACAAACATCTCCGTCACGCGGTTCGGAGTATCAAGCAAGCCGGGGCGCTCGGGATCTTCGCCGAGGCCTTCCAGAATCAGGCGCACGCCCTGCGCGATGAGTTCGCGATCAACGGGCGGAAACTCCGCGGCAGATAGCTCATCGGCTGGTTTGTTTTCCGAAAACTTTGTGGCCATGCTGTTTCTCAAAGCATCAGGTCCGAAGGACCGGTAGCCAATAGCCCCGTCCGTTAGGGCGGGGGAAAGCATCGATCGTTTCACTCGGAGGCCCGGGGGGCCGGCACAAATGTGCCGCACCTTCGGCGCTCTCTTACTAACTGTCGCGCGACCCCGCCCTGACGGACGGGGCTACTAACTAACGGTCCTCCGGACCTAAGAACTCGAACGCACGCACTACCCATAGGTCCGCGACCCTTTCGCAAAGCCTGGCTAAGCGCTCGAACTGACCCGCTACCCACCAGTTCGCGACTGTTTCGCAAATGCCTGGCGCGCTGCCTCCTCGACGACCCGCAGAGGAACATTCGCCTCGCGAGCTGCCGTGCGGCATTGTTCATACTCCGGCATTCCTTTGGCGATATGACCGTTCAGTGAGGCTACTTTAACATCAATCGGCCCATACTGCGTTTCCACCCTGACCGTGCTCCGCTCAAGCGCGCGACGATCCACCTGGTAACTACGAATGCCAAGTGTCGTGGTCTCGTTAAAAAGAAGATCCATTAAGCTCACACGCTCATCCTCGCGACAAAGTAGTGACAGCAAAACGCCGGGACGGTTTTTCTTCATCTGGATGGGCGTGAAATAACAATCGAGCGCGCCCAATTCAAATGCTCGCTCCATCACGTGTCCGAAAACTTGCGGCGACATGTCGTCCACATTCGTTTCCAGCATCCACAGCTGTGCTTCGCTGCGTTGTCGTCCTTCAGTCTCTCCGATCAGGACGCGCAGCACGTTCGGAAACTTTTCATACTGGCGCGTGCCGGCGCCATAGCCAGTCTGTTCCAACTTTAACTGCGGCAGCGCGCCAAATTGTGAACAGACGGTGGTGATTATCGCGGCGCCGGTTGGCGTCAACAGTTCGCCTTTAATCTCGGTCGAATAGAAAGGCGCGCCTTTCAATAACTCTGTCACTGCCGGGGGTGGCACCGGGAAGCGTCCATGGTCCATATCGACCATGCCGCTGCCAACATGCAGTGGCGAGCACACGAAATGCTCAATGCCGAGCAGGTCAAAAGAGATTGCCGCACCTACGACATCGATGATCGCATCGAGCGCGCCGACTTCGTGGAAGTGGACCTGTTCGATTGGCTCGTTATGCACACGTGCTTCGGCTTCCGCGAGACGTGAGAATATTTTTGCGGCATTCTCCTTCACGCCTTCAGACAAACGCGATTCATAAATGATTTTTAGAATGTCGGATACGTGCCGGTGTGAATGCTCGTGCGCAGTTTGTACGCGCGCGTAAGTTGCGCTAATTCCGGATCGATTCACTGTCTCGAAGTCGATTGCATACCCTGCGACGCCCAACAGCGCCAGTTGGTCCTTCAACTTCTGCTGATCCACGCCTGCGGCCACCAGCGCGCCGAGAATCATGTCGCCGCTGGCGCCGGCAAAACAATCAAAATAGAGAGTCTTCATAACGAGTGAACCGGGAACCGTAAATCGGGAATCGTGAATAGTTAAATCATGAATTTTAAGGGCCATCGCTTTGGCAAATCGCAGCGACAGCAGATACCACCTCTATTTACGATTCACGATTCACGATTTACTATTTACTAGTTTGCGATGGTAACAGAGCGTGGCGAGAAAGTGTCAAGCAGGTGGTCAATCGGGTACCTGGTGCGTTTTACTTTGCGGGCCTTTGCGAGTTCCATTGCGTTCTTTGCGGTAAGACCAACAACGGAACCGCAAAGGTCACGAAGGAGGACGCAAAGTTACGCAAAGACTGCAAGTCTTATCTCACAACCGGCATCGATAGTGACACGCGCCAAATCTCTTTCGCCAGTAGTGACCTATTTTGAATCTCTCTGCGTCCTCTGTGTTCTCTGTGGCTCTGTGGTGAGTCTTTTGCGTGCAGTTGAGTTCACCACAGAGACACAGAGCACACAAAGGTGGCACAGAGAAACTGAAACTAGGGCACTACCTTTCGCCCCACCAAATGTAAAACTTAATGAACGTGCGCTATACTCTGCGCTTTTCCGACATTTATCCCTCTAGGAATCAAGTGACTCTTCTACAACTTCAGGATCAACTAAAGTCTCTCGTTCGCAACGCGGCGCTGGATCTGTTTGGCATCGAGCTCGAACAGCTCGGCGCTGAAACGCCGCCGCGTCCTGAACTCGGCGATCTTGCTTTTCCGGTTTCTTTTGAACTTGCGAAACTCATCAAGCAAGGTACCGGTGCGAAGGTGCCACCGCGAACAATCGCAGAACAACTGAAGGCAAAGCTCGAAGCCTCCGCGGAACTTGCACGCGTCGAAGTTGCCGGCGCCGGCTACGTTAATGTGTTTTTCGATCGAGCAAAACTGCTTTCGCTATTTGCCGGCAACCAGATTACTGCCGTCCCCGAAACCGCATCGTCTTCTCCTGATCGTCCCAAAAAGATGGTCGAGCACACCAGCATCAATCCAAACAAGGCGGCGCACATAGGGCACGTTCGCAACGCCGTTCTCGGGGACACCTTTGTCCGGGTTCTCAAAGCCGCTGGTGAGCGCGTCGAGATTCAGAATTACATCGACAACACCGGCGTTCAGGTCGCCGACGTAGTAGTTGGCTTTACCGAGCTCGAGCAGATGACCCTTGAACAAATCAAAGCTTTGAACACTTCCCTGCCGGCCGACGTTCCTTTTGATTACTACTGCTGGGACCTCTATACGCGCGTGGGAATGTTTTATCGCGAAGGCGCCGATGGCGAATCTAATTCGGAAAGACTCAAGTTGCGTAGCGATGTGCTGCACGCGATCGAAGAAGGAAATAACCCGACTGCGGAATTGGCTGACTACGTAGCCACGCGAAACGTCGAACAAATCCTGAACACGATGGAACGCCTGGACATTCGTTACGACCTGTTGGCGCGCGAGTCAGACATTCTCCATTTGCATTTTTGGAATCGCGCCTTTGAATTGATGAAGAGCGCGGGCGTGATCAGGTTCGAAACGCAGGGCAAGCACGCGGGCTGTTGGGTAATGCCGTTTGAATCGCACACCGGCACGGACGAACACGAATCCGACAAAATCATTGTCCGTTCAAACGGCACCGTCACATACACAGGGAAAGACATCGCTTATCAATTGTGGAAGCTGGGCCGGCTCGGTTTGGATTTTAACTATAAGCCTTTTCGTTCTTATCCCGAAGGACATGTCACCTGGGTTACGAGCACCGAACCGAATGCCGAGATTCTTCCGGAACTGCCGCGCCCAAACTTCGGCGGTGGCGTGAAGGTTTACAACGTCATCGATTCCCGCCAGGCGTATCCGCAGGAAATCGTCGCCCGCGGCGTTGTCGCACTCGTTCCCGAAATCGGTGAAGATGCCAGCGTCCACTTTGGTTATGAGATGGTGGCGCTCTCGCCTGCGGCTTGCGAAGAGCTGGGTATTGAATTGAGTGCTGAGGATCGCGCGCGCCCTTACATCGAAATGAGTGGACGTAAAGGTCTCGGGGTAAAAGCGGACGATCTGATCGATCGTTTGGAGAAAGATGCGCTGAAAGAAGTTGAGACCAGGCATCCTGAGTTGTCCGTGGCTGAGCGGCGCGCGACTGCACATGAGATTGCGGTCGGAGCCTTGCGATATTTTCTTCTAAAGTTCACGCGCAATTCAGTAATTGCTTTCGACTTTAACGAAGCGCTTTCTTTTGAAGGCGAGACCGGACCCTACTGCCAATATGCAGCCGTGCGCGCGAATTCGATCTTTCGCAAACTCGATGAAACGGCAATCAGCGCCGCCGCTGCGGTAATACAAAAGGCGACGACTGATTCGCAAATCGCGACAAGAGTCTCCGCGGTTCTGACTGGGGAAGCCGGCACTGAAGTGTGGTCGCTGCTGATGCTGGCCGAACGTTTGGAAGAAGCCATCGCACAATGCGCCGCCTCCGCGGAGCCGGCCAACCTCGCGAAGTACGCCTTCACGCTCGCGCGCTCTTTCAATCTTTTTTATCATCGCCATCGCATCATCGCTGAGGAAGACGAAGTGAAGAAAGCAGTTTTGATCGCCGTCGCCAACATTACGCGACAGCGGTTGACCTCGGCCCTGGCGACGCTGGGGATAAGAGTTCCCGAGCGGATGTAGGCGCGGTTCAGAGTAAAACCTTTAGGTTGCCAAGTGACGAGGCGGCGGGTGCTCGGTAAAGATTGAAATGTGAGCGGAACCCACCCGCTACCGGGCGGTGTTACTGACCTCATGACACGTACGCGACGAACAATAATCTTGAAACTGAACCAGTAC